>JBBQLA010000459.1:0-3017 GCA_038327485.1 Acidimicrobiales bacterium | reverse complement strand
CCAGCCTCATCCCGATCATCACGTTGGCCACCTCCAGCGACACCGCACGCGAGATGTTCGCCGGTGGCTACGTCGTGAACCGGCCGATCCTGCTGCTCAAGGCGATGTTCCTCGTGACCGGCTACATCGTGGTCCTGCTGTCGACGAACTACGTCGCCGACGGCGACTACTGGGAGTCCGAGTACTACACGCTGATGATGAGCTCGATCCTCGGCATGCTGGTGATGGCGTCGTCGCACGACCTCATCGGCATCTTCGTGGCGCTCGAGCTGCTCTCGATTCCCGCCTACATGCTGGCCGGTTGGCGCAAGCGTGACCTCAAGTCCAACGAGGCCGGTCTGAAGTACTACCTGATGGGTGTGTTCGCCTCAGCGATTCTGCTGTACGGCATGTCGTTGCTGTACGGCGTTGCCGGGACCACCGATCTCGCTGGCATCGGCAAGGCCATCTCCGGAGGCAACGGCGGGCCGGCCATCACGTTGGCCATCGTGTTCGTCGTGGTCGGGTTCGGCTTCAAGGTCTCCGCCGTCCCGTTCCACAACTGGGCTCCTGACACTTACGAAGGGGCCCCGACCCCCGTGACGGCTTTCCTGGCCGTGGCATCGAAGGCCGGCGGATTCGTGGCTTTGATCAACGTGGTGTTCTACGCCTTCGCCGGCCGAAGCAACGTCGTCGCGCCGTTGATCTTCGTGCTCTCGGCGTTGTCGATGACGGTCGGCAACGTGATCGCCCTCCGCCAGAGCAACTTCATTCGCATGTTGGCCTACTCCGGCATCGCGCAGGCCGGGTTCATCCTCGCTCCGTTCGCCGTGGCCACTCAGCAGCGCTCGGTGTCGCTCAGAGCGATCATCGTCTACCTGGTCATCTACTCAGCCATGAACCTCGGCGCCTTCGCCGTGATCATCGCAGTGGCACGCAAGACCCGCTCGGCCGAGATCGATTCGATGAACGGTCTGTTTACCTACGCCCCGGGTCTCACCGTGGCGATGACGGTCTTCCTCGCTTCGTTCATCGGTATCCCGCCACTCGGCGGTTGGTATGCCAAGTTCGGCGTCATGAGCGCGTTGATCGGCGCCCACACCGGCTGGGGCTACGCCCTGTCGATCTTCTTCGCGGTGAACACGGCCATCGCTGCGGGGTACTACCTGCGGGTGGCCAAGGCCATGTGGTTCAAGGAGCCGGCCGACGGTGACACGAGTCGGATCGTTGTCCCCGCCGCGTTGCGCTCGGCGCTGGTGATCACCGTTGCGGCCACGCTGCTCTTCGGTGTGCTGCCCAACCTGCTGTCCCGCGCTGCCAGCGTCGCCCTCGGCATCTGATCCTTCGGCCCGTGCGGTGACCACCACCGCGCCACTTCGGTTCGACGACTACCAACGGCTGTGCCTGTACCACCCTGAGCACGGGTACTACTCCCGGGGTGGACGGGCCGGTCGACGCGACGCCGATTTCCTCACCAGCCCCGAGGTGGGAGCGTTGTTCGGCGCGGTGCTGGCCAACGCCGTGGACTCGGTGTGGCGTGACCTCGGGAGCCCGCCGCAGTTCGATCTGGTCGAGGTCGGCGCCGGCCGCGGTGCGCTCGTGCGAGCGATTCTCGACGCTGCGCCGCAGTGCTTGGACGCATTGGTTCCGGTCTGCGTCGAGCAGTCGATCGCGTTGCGCGGGGAGGCCGCCGAATTGTTGGGCCCTCGTGCCAGCGTGATGGCAGAGTTCCCGTCCGGCCGCCTCGTCGGAGTGATCATCGCCAACGAGCTGCTCGACAACCTCGTGGTGCGAATTGTCGAACGCACCGCCGACGGCTGGGCCGAGGTGTGGGTCGGTGACGACGGTGAAGTGCTTCGCCCGACCGAGCTTGCTCCGGACTGGGAAGCCGCGGTCGGAACTCGTCTGCCGGTTCAGGCCGAGGCGGCTCGCTGGGTGACCGGCGCAGTCGACCAGCTGGACTCCGGGTCGCTCATCGCCATCGACTACGGCGTCGCCACGACGGTCGAACTGGTGGACCGACCGTGGCTCCGGACCTATTCGGAGCATCGGCGCGGTATCGACCCGTACCAGTCGCCCGGCGAAGTCGACATCACCTGCGACGTGGCCTTCGACCAACTCCCCGGCGCACCCGTGCTGTCGACGCAGGCCGAGTTCCTGGTTCGCCACGGCATCGCTCCGCTCGTGTCCGAGGCTCGGGCCATCTGGCACGAACGCGCTCACCTCGGTGACCTCCCGGCGTTGCGGGCGCGGAGCCGTGTCGGCGAGGCCGACGCACTGTGTGATCCCGTTGGGCTCGGCGCCTTCCTGGTGGCTGAGTGGATCGTCGCCGCGCCCGACAGAATGGTCGAGTGAACACTCCTTCCGTCGAGCTCTACTGGCGTCCCGGCTGCGGGTTCTGCGCTCGCCTCATCCGCGATCTGGACCGTGGCGGCATCGAGTACGTGGCCCACAACATCTGGGACGACCCGGCTGCGGCTGCTCGGGTGCGGTCCGCAGCACGGGGCAGCGAGACCGTGCCCACGGTGTTCATCGGCGACTGGGTCGGGGTGAACCCCTCTGCTCGTGACGTGGCGTCCGCCTTGGCCGCAGCCAGTTCCAGCTGACGAGCCTGCTCGGCCGGTCTACTTGCGGGCGGGTCTGATCCGCTTCCACAGTTGGTCGTACAACTGGTCGAACACCTCAGCGACCGCCGCTCCTCGTGCTCCCATGGCATGGATCGGTCGGCGATGCGCCGCAGCTTCGGCCACCACCACACGGTGAGGGATCGACGGTTCCCACAGCGATGACTCACCAACGGTGCGGGCCAGCTCGCTGCGGTGCGCCTCGGCGTCGAGCGAGCGGCCCGGCATGCGGTTGATGATGACGCCTGCCAGGTCGAGTTCGCCGTTGTGTGATTCCCACACCGACTCGATGAGATCGGCGACCGGTCCCACCCCTCGCAAGCTGAGTGCCGTCGGCTCGACAACGATGAGCGCCTGATCTGCGGCGGTGAGGCCGTTGGCCGTGAGTGACCCGAGCGATGGCGGGCAGTCGAT
>JBBQLA010000458.1:0-3024 GCA_038327485.1 Acidimicrobiales bacterium | reverse complement strand
GTCTCTCTCGTCACCCAGTACGACGAACCTCAAGACGACGACGTGGACTGGGTGGAGGAAGAGAACGCGGGACCACAGCGCACCGGGCTGTTCTTCGTACTACTGCTGTTACTCCTTCTGGTCGCGGCCGGCCTGGTCTTCTTTCTGGTGAAGAACCTGAACAAGGACGCCACCACGACCGACGAGGTCGCCGTTCCCCAGACCGTGGGCCTCACCCAGGCCGACGCCGAGAAGCTGGTTCGCGACCGCGGACTGCACCCGGTGTCACAGGAGAAGCCGAACGAGACCGTCCAGAAGGGCAACGTCTCGGCGCAGAGCCCGCTGGACGGCACCATGTCGGCCAAGGGCAAGGACGTCCTGCTGACCATCTCCTCAGGCCCTGCGAACGTGCCGATCCCGTCGAACCTGGCGGGGCTGAGCAAGGAGGCAGCGTCGCAACTGCTGACCGACGCCGGGTTCCAGGTGAACGTCGTCGAGGAACAGAGCGACACCGTCGATCAAGGGCGAGTGATCGGCACCACCCCGGCGGCCGGCGTGTCGACCCCGACCGGCACGTCAGTCGATCTGCGGGTGTCGACGGGCAAGGCGCCCACTGCCATCCCCGATGTGTCGAACAAGTCGCAGGACCAGGCGCGCAAGGTGCTCCAGAACGCCGGTTTCGTGGTGGGTGACATCAAGATCCAGGGCTCGCCCGACGTGAAGAAGGGCAGCGTGATCGGCACTGATCCCACCGGCACGGCCCCCAAGGGATCATCGATCAACTTGCTGGTCTCGGGCGGCCCGGATCAGATCAACGTTCCGACGGTCACCGGTCAGACCGAAACGAACGCCACCAATGCCATACGCGCCAAGGGGTTCGACGTCTCGGTCAAGACCTCCACTGTTCCCGCGGGAGACCCGAGCGTGGGACGGGTGATCAGCCAGACTCCCGATGGTGGAACACCGACCGATCCTGGCTCCGCGGTGACGATCACCGTCGGGGTGGCGGGCGCGACGACGACCTCGAACTCGCCCACCACCAGTTCAGCCACGACCACCACGTCCCCATGAGCAATGGGCGCCGGGCGCCCGTGCGTCGCGCTCGATCCGGTCTGGTGCCGCTGGCGGTGGCGATGGCGGTCAGCCTGGTGATCGTGGTGCTCCTCGGACCGTCGCCCACGCTCAACCCGCTCGACCTGCTTGTCGGCAACGCCTTCGACGTGTCAGTCCCGGTCGTCTCCGGAATGACGCAGACCAAAGCTCTCGTGAAGCTGACCGATGGTCATCTGCGCGGTCGGGTCACCTTCGCCCACTCCAACTCGGTCGTACGGGGGCTGGTCGTGCAGAGCAGACCGGCGGAGTCCGACACCGTCGGTCGCGGCACGGTCATCCAGCTGATCGTCAGTCGAGGCCCTGACACTGTCGTGGTGCCGGACGTGTCGACCCTGGCGGAGGTCGACGCCCAGTTGCGCCTGGATCGACTCGGACTCAACTCGCGCATCGAACGCGTGAACGACGAGAACGCCGCGAAGGGAACGGTGTTCCATCAGAAGCCGCTCCCCGGTGAGGTCGCCGGCGGTAGCTCGACGGTGGTGCTGACAGTCTCGCTCGGACCAGCAGCCCGAGCTGTGCCCGACGTGGCCAAGATCACGCTGGAGGGCGCGCTGTTCAGTCTCGGCCGAGCCGGGTTCACCCTCGGGACCGTCACCGAGCAGGACGACCCGCAGCTCCCCGCCGATGCCGTCATCCGCACCGAGCCTGCGGCCGGTGAGATACGTGACCGGGACACGCCGGTGAACATCGTCGTGTCGCTCGGCCCGGCGCCGGTCACGGTGCCCTCGGTCGTGACGAAGACCTACGACGAGGCAGCAGCGACGCTGTCAGGCTCGGGTTTGGTTGCCGCCGTCAAGACGGCGACGGTTCCTGCCGGCGACCCGACCATCGGGACGGTCACCGCACAGACTCCGGCAGGTGGCGCCGGTCTGCGCCCCGGCCAAGTCGTGACCCTGACGATCGCGCAGTCCGGATGAATGCTCCGATGCGTTCCCGAGAGGGCGGTCGGCTCAGCTTCGTGCCGCTCGAGGACCTCGACAACCAGCCGTCCGCCTGGCGCCTCCCCGTGGGACTGTTGGGCGTCGTGGCGTTGTTGGCGCTGGCCCTCTGGGCGTGGCTCGGGCAGGTGGCGGCGGTCGCGGGGAGCGAGCCGTTGCCCCGGTTGGAGCTCGTGTCGTACCGGGGCAAGGACGTGGCCGTCGCCGAGAAGGCGCTGTTGGCACAAGGCTTCGTGGTCAACGTTCGGTACCTGCCGAGTGAGGGCCAGCCACGGGGCCAGGTCTTCTCCGAGCAGCCCGTGGCCGGCGCAAAGGTCGAAGAAGGTGGCATCGTGACGCTGTCGGTCTCCGACGGGCAGGCCGGCCAAGCGGTTCCCGCGGTCGTCGGCCAGGACATCGGTGGCGCACAGGCTCTACTGGTGTCGAACGGGTTCACCGTGACGACGACCGAGCAGGCCAGCGAGTCATCGCCACCGGGCGAAGTCATCTCGTCGAACCCCGAAGCCGGTGGACGTGTGGTGCTCGGTGGTTCTGTCGTGCTGGTGGTCAGCTCGGGTCCGGCGCCGCGGATCATCCCGGATCTCGTGGGCAAGCCCTTCAACGACGTGATGTTGCAGCTCGGTCGTGGCGGATTCGGAATCGGAACCATCACGCGAACCAGCAAGTCGGATCAACCGGTGGGCACGGTGCTGTCATTGGATCCACCAGCAGGATCGCCGGTGCCGCGGGACTATCCGGTCAAGCTGACGGTCGTGGCCCCGGCTCAGCAGACCAAGGTGCCCTTCGTGGTCGGGATCCGTCAGGCGTCCGCGGAGACCGCTCTGCAGGCCGAAGGATTGACCTCGTCAGCAGTGAGCGGGGTGGCGGCGCCGGGACAGGTTCCCGGCACGGTCATCGGTCAGAGCATTCCCGGTGGAGCGCCGGTGGACTACGGCACTTCGGTGATCATCACCGTCGTGCCCGGCGCTCCCTGAGAGAGTTCGCGACCGAATCG
>JBBQLA010000457.1:0-3025 GCA_038327485.1 Acidimicrobiales bacterium | reverse complement strand
ATCGGTGTCATCGGCCATCGCCCCATTGTGGGCGCGGCCGTTCAGAGAGGTAGAAGTCATGGTCATCGAGGTGGTTCCGTTCTCGCCCTGTAGGGAAGGTTCGCAACTACAGGTGTCTCAACTCACCCTGACAGACAGGGGTCCAGCCCCCGAAGAACCATCGACCACGGGGAGCTGATGCCGGTGCCGGCGACTGATTCCACACACGAGATTGAACCTGTCCGGCCCAGCTGACTGGAGCACGCTGCTTTCTGTCCGTTGGATCCTGAACAAGGGAGCCGCGTTCGCGTGATGCGCAGTGACGGCAGTCAAGCGAGGCTCGACGAACACCACGACCCAGCACTGGCTCCGACGGCCCACACCGGGCCCCAATCACACCCGATCGAGTTCCGGCACTGTCCGCTGGGACCTCGACATCGAGTGAGCGGTAGCGACGGACGACCAACAAAATCAGAGACGGGCGTCGATGATCTCGATGTCATAGGGCCGAAGCGATCGATCAGCGCTGACGAGTACGAGTGACTCGACTTGCGCTTGGGCGACGAGCATCCGGTCGAACGGATCGCGGTGGTGGTGCGGCAGATCCGGCGCCTGCTCTGCGTGGGCGGCCGAGATCGGCAACTCGACGAAACCGGCCGACACCAACTCATCGGCGAGACCGTCGGGGTAGACGAGCTTGCCAAGCGATCGCTTGATGCCGAGCTCCCACGGCGTCACCGCCGAGAAGTAGACCTCGTCGGCCGAGCGGAGCTGCTCTCCGCAGACGGGACCTACCGAATCGTCGGCCGCGAGCCACCACAACGCGACGTGGCTGTCGATGAGCAACCTCATAGCGGGCCGGCCGACGCGGACTCGTGGAACACCTGCGTCACCTCGTCATCCGAGTCGACCAGGTCACCCACATATGAGACACGACCCAACCACGCTCCCGCCACCCGCGCAGGTCGCTTCGGAGGCCAGGCGATGATCTTCGCCACCGGCTGGCCATTGCGCGCCACGATCACGTCCTGACCGTGTTCAGCCTCGCGGATGAGCTCGGAAAGTCGACTCTTGGCCTCATGAGTGTTGACGACGTGCACGGACATGGACCTAGTCTAGCTAAGTCAGAACTTGAGGCCAGTACCGATCCGGGGCCGAGCTGGACGGGTTTGCTCCTGACATCACCGGATGCCGCGCATGATCATCTCGATGATCCGGTCGACGGCGTCTGAGAGGGCGAGCCCTCAGACCGGTGGTCAGCACCCGTTGTAGTTCACGACCGGGAGTCAGATCGCGTAGCGTGATCGGTGTCAGGGCTGGCAGGTGGTGGCCGACCCGAGAGGCCGCCCTGCTCCGTCGCAAACGAGCCGGATCCAAGAGAGCAGCTGTCGTGCCAGAGGGAATGAACATCGAAGTGGCACACCACCTGTCGGAGCACGAAGCATCGGGCACCGACACTGATCTCCTTGACGATCGACGCGCCCGCTGGCATCGCCTCCTCGAGATCGTCGAAGTGTCTCTGTTGGCGGTGGTGGCCATCGCCACCGCTTGGAGCGGCTACCAGGCCGCCAGATTCGACGGTGAGCAGTCGCGGCTCTACGGAGAATCGAGCCGCCTCCGCTTCGAAGCCGAAAGCGCCTCCACCCTCGGAGGCCAGCAGTTGGCGGCGGACTCCGCCGGATTCAACACCTGGCAACAAGCACAAGCCGATGGCCAGACCGCGCTCATGGACAAGATCGTGCGCCGCTTCACCCCGGACTACCGCAAGGCGTTCGACGCGTGGTTGCTGACCGATCAGAACAACGCTGACGCTCCCCCGGGGCCCGGCTACATGCCGGGATTCACCAACCCCAACACGGACAAGGCGACCGCGCTCAACGCCGAGGCGAGCTCCCACTTCGACCAAGGTACCGAGGCACGGCAGACTGGAGAGAAGTATGTCCGTGACACCGTCATCTTCGCGTCGGTCCTCTTTCTCGTCGCCATGGCACAGCGCCAGAAGAGCCACGGCGCCCGAGTAGCGGCCAACATCATCGCCCTCGGACTGCTCACCTTCGTCCTGTTCTCGTTGGTCACGCTTCCGCGGGTCTGAGCATCAGCTGGGGGTAGGTGCCGGAACTCGATCGGCCCCTACTTACACCCGGGCCGGGTGGTGTTAGTTAACCCTTAGTTAACCCGCTTCGTCGCGCCCGGCGCCGGCCGCACCCACGATCGCAAGCCCGCATCGACCCCGGAATCGCGTTTCCGGTTCCTACACCTACCGGCCGGGACGTTAGGGTCCAAGGCGATGGTGTCGACGGCCGGTTGGAGGCGGATCCCACAGCGAGCTCGGCTCCTGTTTCGGCGCGAGACCATCGGCCACGACGCCGCCGCCGGGCTCGCCCTCGCCGTGCAGAGCGTCCCCAACGGCCTCGCCACCGGGCTGCTCGCCGGGATCAGCCCGCTCAGCGGCCTCTACGGCTACCTCTATGGAACTCTCGGCGGCTCGCTCGTGACGGCTACTTCGTTCATGCCGGTGCAGGCCACCGCGGCCATGGCGCTGATGGTCGCCGACGTCAACCTCGGCTCCCGCACCGACCCGACCCAGGCTCTCTACACCCTCACCCTGCTGACCGGCGTGGTGATGCTGGTCGCCGGCGTGCTCAAGGCGGGCTCGCTGCTCCGCTTCGTGCCCACGTCGGTGATGGTCGGGTTCATCAGCGCGGTCGGGGTCAACATCGTGATCAGCCAGCTGAGCGATCTCACCGGCTACCGGGCTCAGGGCAGCACCCGGATCGGTCGGGTCGTCGATCTGGTGACCCACCCGGGTCGCATCGACGGGCCCACTCTCGTGGTTGGCCTCGTCACCATCGGCGCCATCCTCGTGCTCAACCGCACGCCCCTGCGCGCGGTCAGCCTGGTCGCTGCAGTGGCCGTGGGGTCGGGCCTCGCCGCGCTGCTGGCCATGGGCGGCCACCCCATCGCCCGGGTGGAGGACCTGGCCGTCATCCCCAGCCGCCTGCCGGCCATCTCGTGGCCGTCGCTCGGCGACGTCGGCTTCCTGCTG
>JBBQLA010000456.1:0-3032 GCA_038327485.1 Acidimicrobiales bacterium | reverse complement strand
ATCGCTTGCAAATTCATCCTTGTCGAATGATGAGGTCACCTCTACTGTCGCCGCCATCAAGGGGGATGCACGCCACCAGGGGGGTCTTTGTGAGTGCTCAGCCATCATTCGTCACATGGCAGGATCGGGGCGCTTGTCGCGGACCGCAAGCCATCGTCTTCTTTCCGCCGCCTCAGTTCGAGCGGAAGGTCGACCGAGCCGAGCGTGAGCGTCGGGCCAAGGAGATCTGCTCGGACTGCTCGGTCAAGGACGATTGCCTCGACTACGCCCTGCAGATTCGTGAGCCACACGGCATCTGGGGTGGTCTCAACGAGACCGAACGTCGAGCCATGCTCGACGGGGAAACAGCAACGGTCTGACGACGACCCGCCCTGCCACTCGGCCGGGTCGATCGGTAGCGTGGCGTCGTGGCCCTCTTCCTGACCATCTTCCTGGTCGTCATCCCCTTCATCGAACTGATGGTGGTGATCGCGGTCTCGCACGTCATCGGGGGAGCCGCCACGCTTCTGCTGCTGATCCTCAGCTCCGCGACCGGAGCATGGGTGGTCAAACATGAGGGCATCGCGGCGATGGGCCGCGTCCGCACCGCGTGGCGGGAGGGCAGGACGCCAACCGAGGAAGTGGCCGACGGCGCGCTCGTGGTGCTGGCCGGGCTCCTGTTGCTACTGCCGGGCTTCGTGACGTCGGTGCTGGGGGCACTGCTGGCGATTCCGCCGGTGCGTGGTGTGGTGCGGAGACGCCTCACGTCGATGTTCCACCTCCGGGTGGCGAGGCGGTTCCCAACCGCGACCGATCGGGCTCAACGACCCCAGCGGACTCAACGCAGCGACACGACCGGACCTCGGCCCTATCGTCGACCCGATGAGCCGGAATCGACCTCGACGCAGGATGTTCCGTGGCGCACTCGGGTGCGGTCACCTGGTGCTCGCTCCGATGGCGTGATCGACGTCGAGGGCGAGGAGATCGCCTTTCCGTACGGCACGGAAGGCGAGCTCGGGCCGTCGGACTCGTGATGGCTCGCATGAACCTGCGGACCGAGAACGCGGAGTCGGTGCCGGTTCGCGACGCCGCCACCGTGATGCTGCTGCGAGATGGTGAGGAGGGGCTACAGGTCTGCATGCTGAGGCGAAACCTGAACTCGGACTTCGTCGGCGGTGCCTACGTGTTTCCGGGCGGCGCTGTCGATCCGGGTGACGGTGACTCCGAGGTGGCCGAGCTGGTCACCGGGTGGACCGACGAGTCGGCCAGCCGGCAGGTCGACGTCGAGTCAGGCGGTCTGGCCTTCTGGGTGGCGGCCATCCGTGAGTCCTTCGAGGAGGCAGGTCTGCTGCTCGCACGCGATGGCGACGGGCGAATGGTCGACCTCGACACCGACTTCGAGCGGTGGGCGGAGCACCGACGCGCCGTCGACTCGGGTGAGCGGCGGCTCATCGATACCTGTCGGGCCGAAGGCCTCGTACTGGCGACCGATCAGATCGAATATTTCAGCAGGTGGGTGACGCCATTGGGCGCGCCGCGTCGCTACGACACGCGCTTCTTCGTGGCGCTGGCGCCCGACGGTCAGACGCCGGTGCACGACGACCACGAAGTGATCGCCACTCGCTGGATCAGGCCCACGACCGCGCTCGGAGAGCATCGGGCGGGACGGTTCGAGCTCATCTTCCCGACGGTCCGCACGTTGGAATCACTCCAGCAGTTCGACCGGGCGGCTGACGTCGTCGCCCACGCGGCCGCTATCGGGCGCATCGATCCGATCCTGCCCCGAATCGTCGACTCGGGATCGGGCCTGCGAATCGTGCTGCCCGACGACGCTCAGTTCGACGCAGTGACCTCGGCACCGATCGGAGGCACCTCGGCGCCCGAGTCGTGAGCGTCGAGCGCGGCAGCGACCGAGTCCAGGAGTCGGGCTGAGCACCCGGCCAGATCAGCGACCGGTGCCAGTTCGGTGACCAGGCGCTCGGCGATGGCCCGGAACGCGTCGGCCGCGGGCCCCTGTTCGAGCGCGACGGGGTGACCGCTGTCGCCGCCTTGAGCGACGGCGTTCTCGATGGGGATACGGCCCAGCAGCTCGATGCCCGCCTTGGCCGCCAGTTCTTCGCCGCCACCGATACCGAAGATGGCGTGCTCAGTGCCGTCGGGAGCCACGAAGGTGCTCATGTTCTCGATGGCGCCGATCACCCGCAGGTAGTTGTTGCGGCCCATGCTCACCGCTCGGGTCGCAACTTTCTGCGCCGAGCGCGACGGAGTGGTGATCACGATCATCTCGGCCCGGGGCAGCAGCTTCGCCAGCCCCATCTGCACGTCACCGGTGCCGGGGGGCATGTCGATGAGCATGTAGTCGAGGTCGGGCGCCCACTGGACGTCATCGAGGAAGTGCTGCACTGCGCGGCTCAGCATGAGCCCGCGCCACATGAGCGCGGTCTCCTCGGCCTCCACCAGGAAGCCCATCGAGACGGCGTCGATGCGCCCGGGGCCGACGGGGATCGAGTTGGGACGGATCTTGCCGGTGTCGGTGTCGCCTTCGAGGCGACCGTCGAGGCCGAGCAGTGGGCGGGATCGAGGTCGAGGCGCCACCGCGGCCGGCCACGTTGCGTCGGGCGATGCCCATGGCCCGAGCCTTCTCTTCCTGGTTGAGCTCGCTCCAGTCGATGGTCACCCGAGTGACCCCGGGGAGACCGACGATGCGCGCTCGCACGTCGCGTTGGATCTGCGCTCGCAGCGGACAGCCGGCCGTGGTGAGCGCCAGCTTGATGTGGACGTGGCCGTCGTCGCTCACCGTGGCGCCGCGAGCCATGCCCAGTTCGACGATGTCGCTGCCCAGTTCGGGGTCGATAACCCGCGCAACAACGCCATCACATCGTCGGGTGTCGGGCGGTCAGCGGACATGGAGGGATTTTACCGGCAGTCACCGTGTAATCTCCGTGCATGGGTGAAGGAACTTCCGAGGTCGGCCCCACCCGGCTCGAGATCCTCAAGGCGTTGGGCGACAACACGCGCTACGCCATCTACCTGGAACTGGCTCGCTCCCCTCG
>JBBQLA010000455.1:0-3035 GCA_038327485.1 Acidimicrobiales bacterium | reverse complement strand
TGGGCGGTCGCCAATTGGTAATCCACTGGACGTGACGCCGCCGGTCTCGACGGACCCGCCGAACGGTCGGCACTGACGGGACGGGCGTGAGCGCACTCGACGGACTCGACGGACGACTTCGATCGAACTCACAGGGTGGCGGCACGGGTTCGAATCCCGTTGGTGGCACTCCCGAAAAACCCTGCGTTTGCGGGGCTCTCTGCGCGCCTGGGGAGATGTCGAGAGTGGTCTCCGAAGCGCGAACCCGCGACAACCCGCGGCCGGCGCGGGTTCGGCTGGTTCGTTCGCCGCCGTGCGGAGTCGGGTCACGAAGTCATCGAGTTTGTCGGCGATCAGCTGATCCCGGTCCGCCGCAGCCTTCTGGTAGCGGATGGCGGCGGAGGTGGTCGAGTGGCCAAGTCGTGACATGACCTCCTTCATGGTCGCCCCCTGCTGCGAGGCGATGGTTCCGGACGTGTGGCGAAGATCATGGAAGTGCATCGCTGGGAGGCCGAGGGCGTTCTTGGAGACCCGCCATTCGCGCTGGAACCAGCCGTCGCTGATTATTCCGCAGGCCTCGCCAGGGAACAGTGGCCCGTCCGGATCGCCACCGACGAACGTGGCCAGGTGTGTGTCGATGGCATCCAGTACGAAGCGGGGGAGCACGACCGTGCGCTGGCTCGACTCGGTCTTCGGTGCCTTCCGACGGGTGCGTTTGTCGATCGACTCGCGGATGGTCAGGGTGGCCTTGAGGCGGTCGTAGTGACGCACACGTAGACCGCGCAGCTCGCCGTAGCGGAGTCCGCCGTAGCCCGCCACGAGGATCATCGGCCGGATCCGTACATGAGCGATGTCCGAAAGGGCGAGGACCACTTCGGCAGGGACGAAGGTCCGTTCGTTCTTCGGGTCGGACCCGGCGCCGCGGATCCGACACGGGTTGCGGGCGAGCAGCTGGTCGTCGACGGCGGTGTTCAGGATGGCGTGCATGATCCGGTACGCGCTGGCTGGTGTGGACGGGATGCGTTCCTGCAACGGCCGATGCCAACGGCGTATCTGATCGGGCGAGAGCTTGCCGATCGCGCACTTCTCGAAGGTCGGGTACACGTGGGTCTCGAGGGTGTCGGTGTAGTTGTCCCGGGTGGTCTCCGCACGGGGGATAGCGCGCAGCGAGGACCGGGGACGGCGGTCGAGCGGAAGACTCTCAGGGTGCCGAAATCTCGCTGCGGTGGTCACCATCGAGTTCATCGGTGAGCCGGGCGAGGGCGCACGCGGTGTGACCGGACACACCGCGTGGGCCCGTCGGGCGTGGCAGCGCATCGTCGCGGGCCCGCCCTGCCGACATCGCCCGGTTGCTTGCGAGGGTCCGCCTCGGGTCCCTCGAGGGGAGTTTCTCGCCGGGGACCTGCTGGCCGAGTTGGATCTCGAGCGGCTGTCGTTCTCTTTGAGCTTCGGCGACCAGCAGGCCACGAGCATGGGGACGCCTGCCAGAGGCAGCCGATGCGAACCTCCCGAGAACCGCTGGCGTTCAGCTCGGGGAGTGGTCGGTCGTCGTCGGCATGAGCAGGTCTGTGGACATGAGGTCACGGCATGTCGGGCAGATGCCGTAGCCGATCGACGGCATTGGGTCCTCGAGGAGTCGCAGATCGCGCACGAGTTCCTCGATTTGTCGCCATCGAGAACCGTCGTGGCCCTCGCCGCACCAACTGCAGACGGGCACGGCGGGCGTGTCGCTATCACGTGCAGCGTGGTCGCTCAGGAACGCAACAGCGGATCGGGATTCTTCGAAGACGAGGACGGAACGGAAGTGCACCACGTTGTCGGGTTCTGGAGTGATCGTTATCTCGAACCACCGGCGCATGTCGGCCCCATCGCAGCGCAACGGGACACGAGCTCGGGCCTGTGTGACACGTACCTGCTCGATGAGCAGCCGCCACAGGTCGCGCACCTCGTCGCTGTCGAAATAGCTCCAGAGGGTTCGATCGGGCGACAACTCGACCAGCTCGGGGGCATTGTTCTGTCGAGCGAACCTGGGCCAGTCCTCGCCGACAGCGATCACCATGTCATCCGCACTGATCGAGTACTCCACCACGGTGCCTGCCCCGGCCGGGGTTCGGTCGGGTGCAGCCGCGATCGACGCGGCGATCCGGCCCCACAGCCCGTCGGGCGGATCGACGCGTTCGAAGTCAATGTCGTCGACCTGGGACATGATGACGGCGAGACGATCCAGTTCGTCGCTGTCGATTCCGACATCGTCGGCGTCAGGCAGCAAGATCGAATCCTTCAAGTTGACATCTCATCCGTTCGAGGGCCCGACGGATGTCGCTCCTCACTGTCCCCAACGGCATGTCGCAGCGCTCAGCGATCTGGGTGTGGGCCCGACCCTCGAAGTGCGTCACTCGCATCTCTCGTGCTCGTTCGTCGGGTTGTGGTTCTCGAGCGTGGGTCGGGTCCGTGAGAGGAGTCCGTTGTCGACCATCGGCTCGAAGGACGTCGATCACCTTGAAACGGGCGATACCGGTCAGCCAACCAGCGAGCGTCCCAGCGTCGGGTCGGTGGCGTTCGCGTGAACTCCACGCTGCGACGAACACCTCCTGGGTGGCATCGGAGGCGCGTGCCGAGTCGAGCATCCAGCGGCAGCACGAATACACCGGCGAGCCGTGCGCCGCGTTGTCCTCACGCAGCCCCTCGACGTCGCCAACCGCGAATCGGTTTCCCAGATCGGGTGCAATTGTTGCTCTGGAAGCCACCTGGTCAGGCTACCGACTTGTCTGGGCGTAATGACCACGGACGTTCTTGGCGCGGGTCCACCGGGTTCGTCTGAGCCAAGTGTCGCTCGCGTGACTTGTCCTCGAGGTCACGGACCCTCTCTGGCGGTGCGCTCAACCCTGAAACCAGTGCCCCTTGTGGTTGGCCACGAACACCGACCGGGCGGCCTGCAGCCGTTCGTGCGACCCGCAGTGATGTGGAGTAGTCGGCGCCTCACCTGACCTGTCGCTGAATCGTTCAGCCGCCTTCGATGATCTGGGTGCCGCGTGGCCAGCGGCGAGCGCTCGCAC
>JBBQLA010000454.1:0-3042 GCA_038327485.1 Acidimicrobiales bacterium | reverse complement strand
CTCTGCGACAACGTCACCCCCGAGTCGTCGACTTCGACTCGCACCAGCGGATGACCCCCCTGCAGGATCCAGCTGTTCATGATCTCGCGGACCGGCTCGCCCGACGCCGCTTCGATCGCGTCCCACAGGTCGGTCGTCACGGTGTTGGAGTACGAGTGCTGCTTCAGATAGCGGCGGACGCCGTCGCGGAACGTGTCGGGGCCGAGGTACTGCTCCAGCATGCGCAGGACGGCTCCACCCTTCTCGTAGGTCAACACATCGAACATGCCCTCGGCATCAGCGGGCGTCTCCACCACGTACTCGATGGGTCGGGTCGTCACGAGCGCATCGGTCTCGAACGCTTCGGCACGAGCCAGGCCGAATCGGGTCCACTCGTTCCAGTCCGGACGGTAGGCATCGACGCAGGTGGTCTCCATGAAAGTGGCGAAGGCCTCGTTGAGCCAGATGCCCTCCCACCAGCTCATCGTCACCAGGTCGCCGAACCACATGTGGGCGATCTCGTGGGCCACCACCAGAGCCAGCCGCTCGAGCTCGGCCTGGGCCATCTCATCGGGGTCGCCCAACAGGAGGATCTCTCGGAAGGTGATGCACCCGAGGTTCTCCATGGCTCCGAAGGCGAAGTCGGGGACCGCGACCAGGTCCATCTTGTCGCCCGGGTAGGCGATGCCGTAGTAGTCCTCGAAGAACTCGATGCTGTGGCGGGCCACGTCGAGCGCGGTGGCGGCGAGATGCTCCATGCCGGGACGGCAGATGACCCGCACCGGCGTGCCGTTGACATCGATCGGGTCGGTGGCGACCAGCCGTCCGACGGCGAACGCCACCAGATAGGTCGACATGATCATGGTGTCTGCGAACGTGATCGCTACCAGGCCATCGGCCAGGTCTTTGCGCTCGACCTCCGCCGCGTTCGACACGGCGAACAACTCCGCCGAGACCTCGAGGGTCACGCCGTAGGTGGCCTTGCGGTCGGGTTCGTCCCAACACGGGAAGGCCTGGCGAGCGTGCGGCGCCTCGAACTGCGTGGTGGCGATGACGTGGCTGCCCGAGTCATCGGTGTAGGTCGAGCGATAGAACCCGACGAGCTGGTCGTTGAGTGAACCGGTGAACTCGATGTCGATGACCACATCGCCCAATTCGACCGGCTCGGCGAGGGAGATCAGGAGTCGCTGCGAGGTGACATCGAGGGTCCACCCGGTCACGGCGCTGGTCACGCCGGCATCACTCGTGACGGTGACGGCGCCGATCTCCAGCTCGTGGCTGTTGAGCACGATCTGATCGGTCGCCTCGACGACCTCCGCCCTGATCACCGCTCGACCGTCGAAGGTCGCCCCGTCGAGGTCGGGCCGCAGCGTGAGCGCGTAGTGCCTCGGGGCGATCCATCGAGGTAGGCGGTACGGATCGATCGGGGGCATCCCGATACGCTACCGATCACTTCGCTCGTCCAGGTCACGACCAGAGGAATCTCACGTGGGAAACAGCTGCTTCGACGTCACCGTCACCGACCACATCGCTCATCTGCGCATGAACCGGCCCGACGAGCTCAACACCATGATCCCCGAGTTCTGGAGCGAGCTCCCGAGACTGATCGACGAACTCGATGCCACCTCGGGCGCCCGGGTCATCGTGATCTCGTCGACCGGGAAGCACTTCTGCGCCGGCATGGACCTGTCGGTGTTCACCGGCGACTCATCGTTGTTGGGCGATGGAGGCGTGACCGAAGTGGGGCGCAAGCGATCGAACCTGTGGATGGCGGTGCAGCATCTGCAGGCGTCGTTCTCGGCGCTCGAGGCGGCACGCATGCCGGTGCTCACGGCCATCCAGGGTGGCTGCATCGGTGGCGCCGTCGACATGGTCTGCGCCGCCGACATGCGGTATTGCACCGCGGACGCGTTCTTCAGCATCCACGAGATCAACATCGGCATGACCGCAGACGTCGGCACTCTGCAACGGCTGCCCAAGCTCGTTCCCGAAGGCATCGCCCGCGAGTGGGCCTACACCGGCGATCGCATCTCGGCCGAGCGGGCCAAGTCAGCGGGGTTCGTCAACGAGATCTTCCCCGACCACGACTCACTGGTCGACGGCGTGCTCGGGATCGCCGCCCGAATCGCTCGGCACTCTCCTCTGGCCATCTGGGGCACCAAGGAGATGGTGGGCTTCACCCGTGACCACAGCGTCGCCGACAGCCTCAAGTACATGGCCGGCTGGCAGTCCGGCATGTTCCAGGGCGGTGACATGATGGAAGAGTTCGCCGCCAAGGCCGAGGGCCGCGATCCCCAGTTCGAGGAGCTGCCGCCACGCCCCGAACACCACTGAGACACTCAGGCCAGACGGAAGACGGGGAACCCCGCAGCGATCGCCAGGAGTTCGACGTCGGTCGAGGAAGCGTCGATCCCGTCGAAGAACTGGGCGACCTCGGCCTTCCATCGCCGCACGTACTCGCGCAGGATGTCGGGCTTGTCGGCGTCGGCCAACTCGATCGGTTGGATCGATTCGACCCGTCGACCGATGCGCAGCTCCGCTGCGCCGCCGGCTCGAAGGTTCTTCACCCACTCGGTCCGTCCCCGAGGTGCCACCAGGTAACGGTGCCCATCGAGCTCGAGGGGATTGACGGGGACCGTGCGCCACTCGCCGCTCGTCCGGCCACGAACGGCGAGTTGACGCGAGCCCCGCACGCTGACGCCCATTCGCGCCAGGAGCTGTACGAGACGGTTGAACACGTTGCGGGTGAACCAGCCCGGATGGAGGTAACGGACGGACTCACTGGTGGGTGTTGCCATGATGCTTCCTCTCGGTGGAGAGCACTGCTCTCGTTGTGACGGGCTCATCATGGACCCAGCCGCTTGGAACTGTCAAGAGCACTGCTCTCGTATCATTGCAATGCTCTCGAAGCCGCGTCAGACTCTCCAGATGACCAGACCCGTCTTCCTCGCCCGGGCAACTACCCCTGCCACTGGCACGCGGGCCCGTGTCCGAGCTGCACTCACCGACGAGATCAAGGCCATCGCCCGTCGTCATCTGGCCGAGCGTGGTGCCGAGTCGCTC
>JBBQLA010000453.1:0-3073 GCA_038327485.1 Acidimicrobiales bacterium | reverse complement strand
GTGGGCCGTGGCGCCGTTGTCGTCGAGCACACGCTCGGCGTAGCCCAGTGCGAAACCGACGCCGAGGCGCCGGGCCACGTCGAACAGCGGTTCGGTGTCGATCGACGGCATGACGGTCTCGTAGAAGTGGTCGACCTCGTTGAGGTCGGCCGCGTACCAACGTGGGAAGAAGGTCGTCAGCGCCAGCTCGGGGAACACCACCAGCTCAGCGCCCAGTCGCGCCGCCTGGTGCAACAGATCGATCTGGCGGGTGACGACCGCCTGGCGCGTGTCAGCCAGCGCGATCGGACCCATCTGCGCCGCGGCGACGACGAGCTCGCGGGTCATGGGGTCTCCGCCGACTGATGGAGCGCGCCGTCGGCGATGGCAAGCACGACGTCGAGGAGCACGTTGGTGCCGGCGATCAGGTCGGGAGCGGCGGTGTTCTCGGCGGCGTTGTGACTGATCCCGCCGATCGACGGGACGAACACCATCCCCGACGGGCACACCCGGGCGAACATCTGAGCGTCGTGACCGGCACCCGACGGCAGCCGTCGGACCGAGAGGTCGGCCTGGTGAGCCGCGGCTTCGACCAAGGCGACCACACGGGGGTCGAACAGCACCGGCTCGAACCGGGCCAGCGTCGTGGCCGTCACGCCGATTCCTTCGCGAGCGGCGATCTCGTGGACGAACTCGGTGATCTGCGCCTCGACGTCGGCCAGGATCGCGTCGTCGGTGTTGCGCACGTCGACGGTGAGGGTGGCCCGGGTCGCGATCACGTTGACGAGGTTCGGATGGAGCTCGAGTCGACCGACTGTGGCGACCTGCGGGTCACCCAGTGCGAGCGCCAGTCGGTGTACGAACGCGGTGATCTCAGCGGCGACCACTGCGGGGTCGCGACGCATCGACATGGGCGTGGTGCCCGCATGGTTGGACTGTCCTTCGAGGACGTATTCGGTCCACGAGATGCCTTGCACGCCGGTGACCGCGCCGATGCAGATGCGGTCGCGTTCGAGTACTGGGCCCTGTTCGATGTGCAGCTCGACATACGCTTCGGGTGGCGCCGCCGGGCACGGGACTGCGCCGGCGTACCCGATGCGGGCCAACTCGTCTCCGACGGTTGCGCCGTCGTCGACGGCCCGAATGTCCAGCGCCTCCTCGGTGCTCAACCCGCCCACCCGGACCAGGCTGCCGAGCATGTCTGGAGCGAATCGGGAGCCTTCTTCGTCGGTGAAGAACGCTGCGGCCAACGGAGTCGTCAGCGTCACGCCGGAGCGCTGCACGGTCTCGATGACCTCGAGCGCGGCCAGCACACCGAGGTTGCCGTCGTAGCGACCGCCGGTGCGCACGGTGTCGATGTGGCTGCCCATCATCACGGGCGGATCGGTGGCGTCAGCGGGCCAGGTGCCCACGACGTTGCCGATGGCGTCGATCTCGACTCGCAGATCGAGCTCGCGCATCCACGACACCACGAGATCACGTCCGTCGCGGTCGGGGTCGGTCAGCGCCAACCGGCACACCCCGCCGTCGCCCGTCTCGCCGATCTCGGCCAGTGCGGCGAGGCGCCACAGCAACCGTTCGCCATCGATACGGGGACGGGTGACAGCGCTCATGGTCGCTCCCCGAAGGCGATGTCGTCGGGTCGCACCGGTGTGCGGGTCAGCGCCAGCCCAGTGGCGGCTCGGATGGCAGCCACCACCGCCGCGGTCGAGGAGATGGTCGGCGGTTCGCCCGCGCCCTTGGCGCCGAACGGAGCACCCGGTTCGGCCTGCTCGATCACCGCGGCGATCCGCAGCTCCGGCAGATCAGCGATGGTCGGGATGAGGTAGTCGGTGAAGCTGGCGTTGCGGACGAGACCGTCGGTCACGATGATCTCCTCCATCAGCGCCAGGCCCACGCCCTGCGCAGCGCCGCCTTCGAGTTGGCCTCGGAGTTGCAGCGGGTTCATGACCCGCCCGACGTCCTGGGTGGTCACGAGATCGACGAGCTTCACCAAGCCGAGTTCGGGATCGACTTCGACGGTGGCGCGATGAGCCGCGAAGGCGAAGCTCACGTGGGCTCGGCCCTGGCCGTCGTCGTCGAGTGTGGTGGTCGGCTCGTGGCGGAACTCGACGGTCTCGTCGTAGCTGGCGTCGACGATGCCGTTGGTCAGATCAGCGTCGCGACGGACGCGCACCGCTTCGGCCGCGGCGAGCACCGCGCCGCCGGACATCCAGGTCTGCCGCGACGCACTGGTCGAACCGGCCGATCCGATCGAAGTGTCCGCCGCGGCCACGACCACGTGGTCGATTCCGAGCGTTTCGGCCACGATCTGTTGCGCCAGGGTCACGAACCCCTGGCCGACCTCGGCGCACGCGCAGGTGATGGTGGCGACGCCGCTCGTCAGTTGCACCCGCGCGGTCGAGAAGTCGTCGAAGCCTTCGGAGAACATCAAGTTCTTGAACCCGACCGCCAGGGCAGTGCCTCGTCGGACATCTCCCGCGCCAGTGGTGCGGCCGGCACCACCGGGAAGGCGATACACGTCGTCGTCGTCATCATCATCGTCAGCCATGGGCGCCTCGGCGCAGGCCCGGATGACCTCGGCGACCGGAGCGGCACCCTCGAGGACCTGGCCGGTCAGGATCTGGTCGCCCGGCTCGAGCGCGTTGACGAGCCGCAACGCGACGGGGTCCATGCCGAGCGCGTCGGCGAGGCGGTCCATCTGCGCCTCATGGGCGAAGCAGGTCTGCACGGCGCCGAAGCCGCGCATGGCACCGCACGGCGGGTTGTTGGTGCGCACTACCCAACCGTCGATCAGTGCGTTGGGCACGCGGTATGGGCCGGCGGCAAAGCACGCCGCGTTGGCGATGACCGCGGCCGAGCTCGACGCGTAGGCGCCACCGTCGAACATCATCCGAGCGTCGACCCGCACGATGGTGCCGTCGGGTTCGGCCCAGTGGCGGTACCACATGGTCGCGGGGTGACGATGAACGTGGCCGACGAAACTCTCGCTGCGGTCGTAGACCATCTTCACGGGGCGCCCCGTCCGCAGCGCCAGCAGGCACAGATGGATCTGCAGAGAGCAGTCCTCACGTGCCCCGAATGCCCCTCCGAC
>JBBQLA010000452.1:0-3089 GCA_038327485.1 Acidimicrobiales bacterium | reverse complement strand
CACCGTCGCCGACGACGCCACCATCGAAGCCGCGCAGGCGTCACTTGACCGGCTCTGCGTCGAACGGCTCGACCTACGCCAACGCGTCATCGGCGAGACGCGGGCCACGGTCGCCGTCCACGCTGATACCGAGCGGCTTCGCCCGATGCCACCGGTCCCATATCCGGCGACGCTGATCGTCGAGCGACGGGTGAGCGCGAACTGTCGGGTCGCGTTCCGGGGCAACTCCTACTCAGTGCCACCCGAACTCGCACACAGCACGGTGACCGTGACCGTCCGCTTGGGTGAACCGATCATCGACATCGCCACTGCCGGCGGGATCGTGATCGCACGACACCACCTCGCCGCCGACGGCACCGGCGCCACGATCGCCGATCACAGCCACGTCACCGCGCTCAACGCTGCGGCCCTCGCCGCGTTCACCGACGCGGTCCCACACCGATCGGGACTGCTGCACGATCTGGTGACAGGTGGGGTTTGGGGTTAGGCCGCCTGGGTGGCGGCGGGTTTGATGATGGCTTGGTGAGTTCAAGGGGTGACGGCTGCACTTGAGGTCGAGGTTTCCACCGGTCGGAGCGTGATGGCAGGCATGATGCCCGCTGTTGACACACGAGCCGACCAGTGGAGTGCCCAGCATGCCAGCAGAACCGTTGACGTTGCCCGAACGCGAGGAGATCCGCGCCGGGATCGAACGGGGCGACCCGTTGAGCGGAGTCGCCTTGCGACTCGGTCGGCACCGCTGCACGGTGAGCGCGGAAGTCGCTCGCAACGGTGGGCGTGAGCTCTACCGCGCTGTTTCGGCGCAGGCACGCGCGGACGCCGCGCGGTCCCGTCCGAAGGCGACGAGCTTCGAGTCAGACCCGGCACTCGCCGCGCACGTCGAAGCCCGGTTGCGAGCGAAGGACTCGCCGATGACGATCTCGATCGAGCTCGCCCGCGGGGTGTACCCGAACGTCGCTGGCTTGGTGTGCCACGAGACGATCTACACGGCCATCCACGCGCACGGCACCCGCGGGCTGACCAAGGGCCTCCACGTCGGGCTGCACCGCAAACGGCGATGCCGCAAGCACCGTGTGGCTGCCGGTGAGGTGCCGGCGAAGAAGGGGCCGCTCGGAGTGTTCAACCTGATCGGGCTGCGACCCGGCGCAGCCGACGGCCGCGACGTGGTCGGCCACCTGGAGGGCGATCTGATCTGCGGGTCGTTCAACCGCTCCGCGATCGCCACGGTGTTCGACCGGGCCAGCCGCCATTGCTGGCTCGCGGATCTTCCCGAAGGCCACGGCGCCCAGGCGACCCTTGCCGGGCTCGTCGAGCTGGTCGAGCGCATCCCCGAGCGGCTGCGCCGCACGCTCACCTGGGACCAGGGATCAGAGATGGCCGAACACGTCACCCTCGCGGAGATGGTCGGGATCGACGTGTTCTTCGCTGAGCCGCACTCGCCGTGGCAGCGCCCCACCAACGAGAACGGCAACGGTCTGTTGCGCCGCTACGTCGGCAAGGGAACCGACCTGAGCGTCTACACCCCAGCCGACCTTCGGGCGATCGAACACCGGCTCAACACCATGCCCCGACGCAGCCTCGGCTGGTCAACCGCACACGACGTCTACGCTGCCTCTGTCGCGATGACCCCTTGAACTCGCCCTTCGTACTCGATTGGGGTCAATCGGCCGAGGCGAGTTTGGCGGCGTCGGCGGTGGTAGGTGCGCTCGATCCAGGTCACGATCGCGACGCGGAGCTGGTCGCGGGTGTCCCAGCGGTGGCGGTCGAGCACGTTCTTCTGGAGGAGAGCGAAGAACGATTCCATTGCGGCGTTGTCGCCGGCTGAGCCGACTTGGCCCATCGACCCGACCATGTCGTGGCGGGTGAGCGCTCGGCAGAGTTTGCGGGATCGAAATTGAGATCCTCTGTCGGAGTGCAGGATGCATCCGGCGACATCGCCACGGCGGGCGACTGCGTTGTCGAGCGCGTTGACAGCGAGGCGGGCTTTCATCCTTGAGTCGATGGAGTAGCCGACGATCCGGTTCGAGTACACGTCTTTGACGGCGCAGAGGTAGAGCTTGCCTTCGGCGGTGCGGTGCTCGGTGATGTCGGTCAACCACAGCTGGTTCGGGCGCTCAGCGGTGAACACCCGGTGCACGAGGTCGTCGTGGGCTGGGGTCCCGGCCTTGGTGGTCTTGCGGGTCTTGGGTTTGCCGAACACTGACCACCAGCCGTTCGCGGTGCAGTGGCGCCACACGGTGCGGTCACATGCCCGGTTGCCGGCGTCGCGGACCTCGTCCGCGAGGAACCGGTAGCCGAACTCCGGGTCATCACGATGCGCGTCGAAGATCGCGTTCGCCAGGTAGGCCTTGTCGAGGTCCCGGTCGGTGACCGGGTTCTTCAACCATCGGTAGTAGGGCTGGCGGGCAATGTTGAGGACCCGGCACGTCACCGTCACGGGGACCCCGTCGACGGCAAGCTCGCGGACGAGCGGGTACATCATTTTCCCGGCAGGTTTGCCTGCGACAAGTAGGCGGCGGCACGACGAAGGACTTCGTTCTCCTGCTCGAGGAGACGGATCCGCTTCTTCGCGTCGCGGAGCTCGGCATGGTCGGCGGCGGTCGTTCCGGGCTTGATCCCGTCCTCGACATCAGCAGACTTGAGCCAGAGGGCAAGGCACGACTCGGAGATACCGAAATCGGCGGCGATGGTCTTCAGTTGGTCTCCGGGCCCGCGGTTGCGGGCAACCCGGATGACGTCCTCACGGAACTCTCGGGGATAGGGCCTGGGCATGGTGAACATCCTTCCAGCGGCACCTCTCAGCACCACAGATCAGTTGTCACCTATCCGTGCAGCAGTCCCCTTGTCGCCGGCCACGACCAGTCGAGCCCGTCGACACCCCAAGCCCCGCCACCCGACGAAACTCAAACCCCACAAGCGCCCATGCTCAGCAGTCTCCTAGGAAGGCGTCCATCACGAGGAAGATTGGAACAGACTCGCCGCTGCCTCCTATCGCTCCCGAACGTCGACGACCTCGGGTGTCACTCGGTCGGACCTGCGAAGACTGCGGCCAGGGAGTCGCCCACCCCCAGCGGCGCTACTGCCAGCAG
>JBBQLA010000451.1:0-3092 GCA_038327485.1 Acidimicrobiales bacterium | reverse complement strand
GACGATATCGGCTGACATGTCCGAAGGTGCAGACCCCATAGTTTTACTGACTCAAGGCCGCTGGACGGCACCGGACGGCACCACTCTGAGCGGAGTTCGAGTCCTCCCCCCCGAGCTCAATCTCGGCGTGAAAGCCCAATGAAATCAAGGGTGTCGGGTGCCGCCGGATGTTGAGGGGCCTTCCAGGTTCGGAGTGTCGTGATCCATCGAGGCCTAGCTTGGCCCTCACGCTGAGTCCGCTGTCCTCGCGGAGGCTGCCAGGGGAGTGCCGCCAGTCGAGCAGCTGACCAGGCCGACATCGCGCGTTGCGCGGAGCTGGTCGAGCAATACGCCGACCTTCTGCTCGGTTTCGTTGATGCCTCGGTCGTTGCCGTGGCCAAGCGACTCGGGATCAACACCATCGCGACGGTCGACCACCGTCACTTCGGGGTCGTCCGCCCCGCAGCGGAACACCGTTCGAACTCGTGCCATCAGCAATCTGGGCTCCTGTTGCCCTTCCTGACGAAGCGCGACGTGGCTTCACGCGACTCGATCACGCGCACGGTGATCAACTCCAACCTGCGGCCCGGTCCTCGCCACGTCCCCGCCTGACGAAGCCGATCGGCTTCCGCACTAGAACTGATCAATGCACCGGATCTTCAGCACTCCGGTCGCCTCGGTGTATCCCCACTACGTGACGAAGGTCGAGAAGAAGGAGCGGACGAAGGCCGAGCTCCACGAGGTCATCTCGTGGCTGACGGGGTTCGACGACGCTGCACTGCGCGCACACCTCGCCGCGGAGACATCGTTCGAGGACTTCTTCGCTGCGGCACGGTTGAACCCGAACGCCGAAATGATCACGGGTGTGGTGTGCGGAGTACGAGTCGAGTCGCTCACGGATCCGCTCATGCAAAAGATCCGATACCTGGACAAGCTGGTCGACGAGCTGGCCAAGGGAAGGCCGATGGAGAAGGTGCTGCGCTCATAGGCGAGCTTCCGATCGGGCACGGTGACGCTCGGTCAGGCGTCGCACGAGACGGCTGCACGATCCAACGGCAGCGAAAACCGAAGTTCGTTGAGGTCAGCGCCGCAAGCGATAGGCCACATGCACAGCGCCGTTGCCGAAGCGGCGCTCGTTGATGAGCTCAAGGTTCAGGCGGAGGTCGGTGGGGAGGGCTGGCTTGCCAGCGCCGACAGTCACGGGGGAGAGCGTGAACAGGAGCTCGTCAACCACACCGGCGCGCAAGGCGTGGGCGGCGAGCCCGGGTCCGCCCACCAAGAGATCGCCCGACGACGACTCCTTCAGGGCTCGCACTTCGTCTGCATTGAACACCGGCACGATGCGCGTTCGTTTCGTGATGGGGTCGGAGAGGGTGCTGGAGTAGACGACCTTCTCTGAGTCCTTCCATGCGGCGGCGAAGTCGGCCTGGATCGCCGACTCCTCGGCGAAAGACGGCTCGGTCTCCCACACGGCCATGGTCTCGTACATGCGGCGGCCGAGCAGCTGCGTGCCAACGCCGCGCATCAACTCGTTGTAGAACTGGTGCACGTCCTCGTCAGGCACCGACCAGTCGAAGGAGCCGGTGGCGTCCTCCGCGAACCCGTCCAACGAGGTGTTGATTGCGTAGACGAGGTTCCCCACGTGATCCTCCGAAGAGTTGCGGTGCCAGTTCCAAACATGCTGCACGCCAACCCCGGCGTTCTCATCGGCGCCGAAATCGACGTCGTACGGTGACTCGACGTCCCCCGCAGGTTACGTCGACTGACTCGACGGTCCGCCAGGCGACGGTGCGCCAATGACGCATGAGCAGGCTGGCGGTGGCAGTGAGGCGTCGATCATGCCGGCGCGACGAGCCGGCAAGCTCGCCATCCTCGATGCGATCGCAGAGGCATGACTCGGCCACGGTCGTCGCCTTGCGAGGCGTGATGTTGACATCATGAGAGCGCCAGCCGAATCCACCCGTCTCCCGATGGCCCATGGGGCTCGTGGCTTGTCGTTCTCGCCTTGTGTTCATCCCGAACTCGGTTACCGTCGCTTGACCGCTGCCGCCATGAGGGAATCGAAAATGAAGCGATACCGAGTCGAGACCGTTCGTTGGGAAGGCACCGCTGACGGCGCCCGCCATCTCGAGGATCAGCTCAACGAATGGGCCGAGGCCGGATGGGATCTGGACTTCATGGTGCCGACCCAGGCCGACACCTCGATTCGGGCTCTGGTCGGAGCGGCGTCGGCTGGAACCAGCGAGATCGCAGTAATACTCCACCGTTCCCGGAGATGACCGTTCGGTCCCGGCCGATCCGATGATCGCGGATCGGCCCTCGCGAGGGGACCGGACCCTCCATCGATGGCTTCATGCCGTTCGCGCCCGGGTCGACGGCGGGACGGATCCTGTGCTGTGGGCGGTGACCCTGGGTGGGCTCGCGTTCGTCGCGGTGTGCGGCCTCGTGATCGCCAAGCTGCTGGACGACGTGCTGGGGGGAGACGATACGGCGAGGGTCGATCCCCAGATCACCTCCTGGTTCGTCGCTCATCGCACGACAGCGGTCTCCGACGCTGCTCGTTGGGTGACGCATCTCGGTGACCCCGTGGTGGTGGGGGTCGTGGTGACGTCAGCGGTGCTGGGCTTCATTCTCGTCAGGCGGCACCGCCTCGCGGTGTTCGTCGCTGTGTCGAGTGCCGGGGCGGCGGTTGCTACGGCGGTCGCGAAGTCGGTGGTTGGCCGGCCGCGACCACCGCGAGCCATCTGGGAGGTCGCTGCGTCGGGCGCCGCGTTCCCGTCGGGGCATGCGACGCAGTCGATCGCCTGCTACGGAGCGATTGCGGTGGCCGCCATCACCGTGTCGCCGTCGGTCCGCGCCCGAGGAGCGATTCTCACAATCGCAGCCCTCGTAGCGCTGGCGGTCGGCGTCTCACGTGTGTACCTGGGCGTCCACTGGAGTTCGGACGTGCTCTGTGGATGGGCTGTCGCGGCGATGTGGCTCGCGACACTGGTGCTCATCGGCTGGGCGCGCCCCCGCGTGGCGGCTCGACGAGCGCTGCCGGACGGTCTGTGACCGACCAAACTGGCGTCGACCCCGATGAAGCCTCGGGGCGTCGACCGATTGAGTCGGAA
>JBBQLA010000450.1:0-3102 GCA_038327485.1 Acidimicrobiales bacterium | reverse complement strand
CCTTGGCCGGGTTGGCATCGACGGTCGTCGACTGCTGCGGCCCGGTGCCCGAGGTGCTCCGAGAGGGACCGGTGTCTCGCGAGCATCTCCGGGCGGCCGTGCAGGACCTGCTCTAGCATCCGGGTCGTTCGGGGGATGGGTTGACCGAGAGGGAGTCCACGTGACGTTCTGGAAGAAGCCGACCGAGAGCACCGAATGGTTGGGCCGTGTGGCCTTCTTCGACGGGTTCGGGCCGCATGATCTGGACCGGGTCGCCGCGCTGTCGAGCGAGGTCGAGGCGTCGGCCGGGTCGTTGCTGGTCGATCAGGGCGACACCGGCACGGAGTGTTTCGTGATCGTGGACGGTGAAGCCAGCGTCTACGCCGCTGGAGAGCACATCGCCAGCCTCACGGCCGGGTCGATGTTCGGCGAGATGTCGCTTGTCGATCATCGACCCCGCAACGCCTCGGTGGTGGCCGACACCGACGTCAAGCTCCTCCGCTTCGATTCGAAGCGTTTCCGCCAACTGCTCGATGAGATGCCCAAGGCATCGGAGCGAGTGATGACACTGCTCACGGCGCGACTTCGCCGCAATCAGTCGAGCACCAGCTGACCCTCGACTCCCACCGTTGCGCGGGCACCGACGAGGTCATCGATCTCCATCGTCGCCAGGGTGTCCTGATCGTGGCTGAGCCCCCACGTCCTGGAGCCGTCGGGAGTCAACGCCGCCACGATCCCGAGCACCCTCGATCCGTCCCGCTCGTGCATCACGGTCCACGTCTCGACCGTCGCGGGCCCTTGGTGGTCGGCAGCGACCTGCCGCTTCTCTGCAGCGGCGTCGATGGCGAACTGTGGGTGCGCGTATCGGAAGCCGTTGACCGGCGGCTTGGTCGAGTACACGCCGAACGCATGCTTCTGCACGAGGCCGCCGTTGGCAGTGACCAGTCCAACACTGCCGGGATCGCCGCGCAGCACCCCGCACATGGCCGCGATCGCATGACCGACCGGGTTGTTCCACGGTCCGCCGGCAAAACACAGCCCGCCGTACACCGTGAGTTGGCGGTCGAGCCCGATGCCGAGTTCAGCGCAGGCCAACTCGACCGCTGATGGGAAGCACGAGTACACGTCGAGGTGGGCCACCTCATCGACGGTCACCCCGGCCAGGTCCAACGCAGCACTTCCGGCGACTCGCATGGCCGCGGACGACGTGAAGTCCTGACGCTCGGACATGTACGGGTCAGCTCCGTCGGTACCCGACCGCACGAAGACCCAGTTGTCACGGCTGATGCCCGCAGCGTCAGCGACCTCGGCAGAGCACAGGATCACTGCGCTGGACGAGTCGAGATCGGGGTTCGAGACCATGTGCTTGGTGTAGGGGAACCCGATCATCCGATTCGTCGCCGTCACCGTGGCGATCTCCTCTGCTGATCTGGCGACGCGATCGACCGAGTACGGATTGGTGGCGGCCACCGCGCTGAACCCGGCCCACAACTGCGAGATGACTTCGGAGTGTTCCGCGGCGGAGCGCCCGGCCCGGTGTCGCAGGGCGTTCTCGAACATCGGGTACACCTGGGTCGGCATGAGGATGCCGCGGGCGAGTTCGGCCGGGTGAACCATGTCGAGCTGTGTGTCGCCCCACGTGGGTGCCACGTCGTCGGGCTGCTTCAACCAGTCGAGGTGCTCGCCGGACTTCCGGGCGGCCATGCGGGTCTTGAATGCCTCGCCGCCGCACACGATGGCCACCCGTGACTCGCCGGCCGAGATGGCCACGGCCGCCTTGTTGACCAGCTGCTGCGGTGTGTTGCCGCCCATCGACGGGTACCACCGTTCGGTGGGCGAGGCCCCGATCCGCTCGGAAATGGGGACGGCGGGATCGAGGTAGCGCCACGACACCATCGGAACCACGCCGATCACATCGGCCCGCGCCGCCAGCCCGCTCACCCCGGCATCGGCCTCGGCGGCGGCGATGGCCTCGACGATCAGATCGATCGGCTCCCGGCCTCCGTCGCGATCGAGCAACTGGCCCACGCCGACGATCACGGGCGAATGGGGGTCGAGTCCGGCGGGCAGCGTCATGGCGCCAGTCTGAGAGGTACCACGACGATCCCGCCAACTCGGGCGCCCCGGCCGCGCTCGGTAGGATCTCGGCCGATGACCACCTTTGCCGTCGGCGCCGATCACGCCGGCTTCCACCTCAAGACCCTCCTGGCCGACCACCTGCGCTCCCTGGGACACGACATCGTCGATCTCGGTACCGATTCCACCGACCGTGTCGACTATCCCGACTACGGCGCGGCCGTCGGTCACGCCGTCACTGACGGCACGGCCCAGCTCGGCGTGTTGGTGTGCGGATCGGGCATCGGCATCTGCATCGCCGCCAACAAGATCGCCGGCGTGCGCGCCGCGACCGTGCACGACGTCACCTCCGCCCGCCTCTCGCGCCAGCACAACGACGCCAACGTGATGTGCGTTGGCGAACGGTTGATCGGCGAACAGGTCGCTCTCGACGCACTCGATGCCTTCGCGGCGGCGAGCTTCGAGGGGGGCCGTCACACGGCTCGGGTGGCCAAGATCGACGCGTTGCTCACCGACTGAGCGCTCGCACCCGGCGACCGCACCAGACACTGACTTCACCAGACACTGACTTCACCAGAAACGAGACTTGAATGGGCTGGCCCACTGAACCCGACGTCGAGATCTTCGATCGCCTCGATCGCGAGCGAGTTCGACAGAACACCGGTCTTCAGCTGATCGCCAGCGAGAACTTCACCTCGCCCGCGGTGATGGAGGCGGTGGGGTCGGTCCTCACCAACAAGTACTCCGAGGGCTATCCCCACAAGCGGTACTACGGCGGCAACGAAGTCGTCGACGAGATCGAGGACATCGCCCGCGATCGGGTGAAGGCGCTGTTCGGTGCCGAGGCCGCCAACGTGCAGCCGCACTCCGGCGCCAACGCCAACCTCGGTGTGTATCTCGCTCTGCTGCAGCAGGGCGACACGGTGTTGGGCCTCAGCCTCGATCACGGTGGTCACCTCACCCACGGCAGCCCCGTCAACATCTCGGGTCGCTTCTACAACTTCGTGTCGTACCGAGTGACACCGTCGGACGAGCGCATCGACTTCG
>JBBQLA010000449.1:0-3104 GCA_038327485.1 Acidimicrobiales bacterium | reverse complement strand
CGTACCCGTGTTCGAGGCGACCCGCGGCGAGGTACCGCTTCGGGATCCGGATCGTCCCCTCCCGCTCGAACCGCACCGTCACCTCCCCCGCCGAGTGATGCACCTTGTCGATGACACCGACCGAGCCGTTCTTCACGAAGTCTTTCGACCCGGGAGCGTGAAGGTGTCGGTCGTTGCGACGCGCGACGACCTCGTCACCCTCGAGATATTCGCGGCCACTGATCCGCAACGGGGTGCCGGTGAGATCGCCGGCTGCTTTGAGTAGGACTCGGGCGCGTTCGTTCAGCGCACGTCGCGTCGAATTCGGTCCTGCGATCATCGGGTCGGCCGAGCCGGACAGTCGGGCCGCGTACCAGTCGGCAACCATCGCATCGAACGACTCCCCCGCTGTCGCCGAGCGGACGATCCTATCGGCGTCGTCGAAGCGTTGCAACGCGTCGGCGACGAGACCGTTGCGGTAGTCGTCAATCGCGAGACGGTCGATGTGGTCGTCCTGGCGACGGTTCTCAACAAGACGGACCAGACTGTCGCCTTCCAGATGGCAGAGCCGTGCGAACACACCACCCGCGTCGACAGATCCGTGCTGGTCCGGATCGCCGACCAACAGCAGTCGGCCGCCGGCGGTGTCGACATGTTCGGCGAGCCGGGAGAGGTCTCGGGTGCCGATCATCGACGCTTCATCAACCACCAAAACTGTGCCGGCCGCGAGATGATCGCCTCGGTCCAAGTCATAGAGAAGCTTGGCGACGGTGGTCGCCGGGATCCGGGAACGGTCGAACCCAGCCTGGCTTTCGAGCTCCGAGGCTGCGGCTGCGGAGACGGCGCACCCGAGGATCGGGATCCCAGCGGTGACGTGAGCAGCAACTATGGCTTCGGTGGCGTAGGTCTTCCCGGCGCCTGGCCGACCTTCGATCGGTTGGATGAACTGAACGGAGCCGCAAGCGGCTTCGATCATGGCGGCTTGTTCGTCGGACAACTCGGGGCGATCCGCGATCACGTCGGACACGACGGCACTATCGGGACGTTGGTCAGGGCTGACCACCGTCCCAGCAGCTCGTTCGAGGAGTGCTGCTTCGATTCGGGCGAGGTCGACGGTGGTCCAGCGTTGCTGCGTGGTCCGGTGCTGGTCAGCGGTGACCACCCCGACCGGAACGACACCGACGACGTGACGACTGGCGAGGAAGCGGGCTGCCAGTTCGTCGATCTGTAGGGCGGTCGCAGATGCGCCGACCGTGGAGGCGATTGTTTCGATCACGTCGGAACGACGAAACGTCGACGCCCGCTCACAGAGCCCGTGCGGGCCGGCGAGCAATTCGATCAGCTGCTCAGCGTCAGCCTCGGTCAGCGGCTCCGGTTCAGCGACCCGAACGCACGCTCGCGCGTCGGCCGGTGTGAACCCGACGGCGGCGGCTTCGCTGATCCACTGGGCCGTCAGAGTGTCGGCGTCAACGCTGTAGTCCTTGGTCTTGCGGGTCTCGAGCGTCACAACCTGCGCAGAGCGTGCCGATGTGCGGCCCGTCGCGGCGAGTTCCTCCTCGATCTCGTTGCGACGCTTCGAGAACAGCTCGATCACCGTCTCGGGGATCCCCTCGATCTCGGCGTAACCGTTCATCGTCGGCGTGAACGCGACACCGAGTCGCTGAGACAGCTCCCAGCGCATGTGCGCTTGGTAGAGGCAACCCGGCTCTTTGGAGTGGTCGAACAGGGCGGACGATTCGACCGCCCGCCACACGTCGCCTTCCGTTTCGGTTTTGAACCGTGTCATGTTCGCTGTGACGACATGGGTGTGCAGCAGCGGGTCACCCGCACGGGAGGTGCGGTGATCGAACGCTGCGGCGATGATCCCGTGAGTGGTCACCCGCCGCCCGGTCTTCGGGGAACGGGCCCACACGGCCTGCCGTTCGTAGTAACCGACGACCTGATCGACTGCGGCGGTGTGCGCCGCTCTCACCGTCGCTGCGATTTCGGGGCCGCCGATCGCCCACAGCACGCTCACCGATTTCGGTGGCCGGAGCGTCAGGTCATAGCCGGGCCGGAACTTCTTCTCCGTTCGACCCTCAGCGAACCGTCGCAGCTCGCCACCGGTGACCGACCACGGCTCCGGTCCGAACTCGCCCTTGGTTCGGTGTCGTTCGCCAACCAGGTAGTGCTTCGGCGGCGCGACTGTGTTGTCGCCTGCTGCTGCCAGGTCGGCCTTGTACCGGTCGCCGTCCTCCAGCAGCCGGCGAACGTACCGACCGGACACCCCAAGCGCTGACGCAGCCTGCAGGACATCGAACGACTGGTCCGCCTCAACAGTGAGCGACTCTGCCGGGCGGGACGTCTTGCGGTGAACCAACTGTTCACCCGACCACGGATCACGACCAGCGAGCACGGCCCGGAACTGGTCGGGGTCGACCTCCCCGACCAAGTTGATCTCCTCAGCCAACGAGCCGACCCAACGGCCGGCCGTTTCACCACGGCCGGTGTAGTAGTCCTCGGCGGAGGAGGCGACCTCGCCGATGTAGTACTCGCCCGCACCAGGTGCGAGCAGACCGATGTTGAGCATTCAAGAACCTCCACGTTTGTCGTCGCTCTCCTAAGCGCGCCGACCCGGGTGGAGACAGCCCTCCGCTTGTTCCGCTTGCGGAACAAGCCAGTCTGTGCCACTCCCTGACCAAGGTCTGCGGGCACCGATCCGACGTCACCGAGCGCGTGGTCAGGAGGCGGCGCATGAGGCCTCCTGAGGGGCGTACTGGGCGATCCAGGTGCGGAGCGGGCTGAACTCACGGAGGCGGTCGAGGCGGTGCAGGAAGAGGCCTGCGTCGAGTGTGCGGGCGACGACGGGGGTGTGGTCGATCACGGCGACGACCGCCCGCCCGCAGACGTGCTCGACGTCTCGTGCGTCCAGGGCCCGACCCGGCTCGCTGATAACGACCACGCCGTCGAGCTGCGCTTCCGGGTGCCCGCAGAGCGTGCGGACCCCGAGGTAGTCCGGTCCTCGCAGCACAGCGATCCTCAACGGGTCTGACGCCGTGTGCGAACGGTCACGACAGAAGTCAGGGAACGGTTCTTCGTCGAGGTACTGCTCGAGAGTTCCCGCGTCGTACACGTCACCGTCAAGA
>JBBQLA010000448.1:0-3107 GCA_038327485.1 Acidimicrobiales bacterium | reverse complement strand
GGAGCTGCCGCGGACGAGGCGCTCGAGACCCACGCGAGCGTGGGTGGCCATCACGATGATGGGTGCGAGCGAGTGCTCGACGACGTCGACCGCCCCGGAGACGAAGTTGGTGTCGGTCAGCTCGACCAGATCGATGACCTTGCACAGCGGGACCAACGGTCGGGCGAAGCGTTCGAGGTCCACGACGGGGTCATGGGCGTGCTCGCGGACGTGCAACATGGTGATGTTCACCGGCAACGCCGCGGCGATCATGCCGGCCAGCGGTATGGCCGCCTCCGACGTCGGCGAACCGTCGAAGCACACGATGAGGTGGTGCAGGTTGGTGATGCTGTCGCCCCGCCAGGCGGGGCCGAGCAGCAGCACGGGATCGTCGAGCTCGTGCAGGAGCTTCTCGGCGAGAGATCCGTAGACCGTGCGCAAGATGCCGTTGCGGGCGTGGCTGGACATGCAGATGAGGGAGTTCGGTCGGAAGCTGGCCACGGTGGCGATGGCCCCGGATGCCGAGGTGTGCGCCTCCACCCAGACCGTCGCCCGCTCGTCGCTCATCGCCATCGCGTGCGCCTTCAGGTTCGCGACCGCTCGTTCGTCCTCGACCAGGTTGGCCGTCGTGACCACCATGTCGGTGTGCAGCATGGTCGAGAGATCTGCGCCGACCATCACGGCTCGCTGGGCCGGTTCGGTTCCGTCGAATGGCACGATGATGTGCTCGAACATCGTGCTCCTCTCCGCGTCGAGTGCTCCGACGCTGGTGCTCAACTCCACCTCCATTGATATCGACATCACGACGGCAACGGGAGAGTCGAAGGTCCCGGCGTGGGGCCTGAGGCCTGGGCGCGACCATCGTGATCAGCGGGTGCCGGTGGTAGGCTCCAGGGGTTCTACCCGTCCTTAGGGAAGACGCCTCGTTGACATGAGGGCCACCGGCCCCACACGATCCCGTCGCCTCCTCTGAGCCCGTCAGAGGAGTTCTCCATGTCCACGATGCCCCTTCGCTCGAGTTTGTCGAGCGCCGAAACACCGCTCGCCGCAGCTCCTTCGGCCCTGGCGTCACGGCCAGTGGGCACCACCGCCGTCGTGTACTGCGAGGGTAACTTCGCGGCGCTCGACGGCAAGACCGCCAACGGCCTGGTCCGCCACTCCGGGCAGTACGAGCTGCTGAGCGTCATCGACAGCACCCGCGCCGGCCTCGACGCCGGCGAGGTGCTCGACGCCAAGCCGAACGGGATGCCGATCCATCGCGACCTTGCCGACGCCGTCGCGCAGCTCGGACGGGTGCCCGATTACTTCATCTTCGGCATGGCGCCGGCGAGCGGCTTGCTCTCGCCGGCCGAGCGCGACGTCGTGCTCGACGCCATCGCAATGGGCATGCACGTCGTCAATGGGCTCCACGAGTTCCTGAACGACGATCCCGAGTTCGTCGCCGCCAGCGTGGCCGCCGGCGTGACCATCCTCGACGTCCGCAAGCCGAAGGCCAAGAAGGATCTGAAGGTCTTCTCGGGCCGCATCACGAAGGTCACTTGTCCGCGCATCGCCGTGCTCGGCACCGACGGCGCCATCGGGAAGCGCACGACGGCGACGCTCTTGACCCAGGCGCTCAATGCGCGGGGCATCAAAGCGGTCATGGTCGGGACCGGCCAGACCAGCAAGATCCAGGGGTCCCGTTTCGGGGTGGCGCTCGATGCGATCGCCCCGCAGTTCTGCTCGGGGGAGATGGAAGGCGCGGTCGTGGACGCTTTCGAAGCGGAGGATCCCGACGTGATCATCGTGGAGGGTCAGGGCGCGCTCAGCCACCCGGCCTACCTGACCTCGGCCTACATCCTGCGCGGCAGCCAGCCTGCCGCGGTCATCCTGCAGCACGCGCCCGCTCGGGTCATGCTCGGCGACTACCCGTCACTGCCGATGCCGACGGCGGCCAGCGAGATCAACCTCATCGAGACGTTCGCCGACACCAAGGTCATCGGGATCACGATCAACCACGAGCACATGACCGACGCCGACGTCGACGCCGCCATCGTGCGCTACGAGCGCGAGCTCGGCATCCCCGTGACCGATGCGCTCACCCGATCGCCGGTCCGACTGGTCGAGATGGTGCTGGCCGCGTTCCCCGCTCTGCGACCGAAGAGCAGCATCGTCGCCACGCGATGACCCCGCATCCGAGTGCGCCGGGCGCACCGCGGATCGAGATCGACCTCGACAAGATCACGCACAACGCGCGCAGCCTGGTCGAGCGCTTGGCGCCCAAGGGCATCAGCGTCACGGGCGTGACCAAGGCCTCGCTCGGCTCCCCGGCGGTCGCAGGCGCGATGCTCCGGGGTGGCGTGCACGCGCTCGGGGACTCGCGGATCGAGAACATCGAGGCGATGCGCGACGCGCCGGTCGCGGCGACGATGACCCTGATCCGTTCTCCGATGTTGAGCCAGATCGACCGGGTGATCGAGTCCGTCGACATGAGCTTCAACACCGAGTCTGGCGTCATCGCCGCGTTGTCGGACAGCGCGCGGCGCCACCACAAGGTCCATGCGGTGGTCTTGATGGTCGAGCTCGGCGACCTGCGTGAAGGGGTCCTACCCGGGGACCTGCTCGACCTCGTGCGCGACACGCTGCGGCGCCCGCACATCACCCTCGCGGGCCTGGGGACGAACCTGGCGTGCCGCAGCGGGGTGGCGCCGGACCGCCACAACATGGCCGAGCTCTCGCGGCTCGTCGGTCTGGTCGAGTCCACCTTCGATCTTGATCTGGACATCGTGTCCGGAGGGAACTCTGCGAACCTGGACTGGGTGCTGCAGTCCGAAGACACGGGGCGCATCAACGACCTGCGCCTCGGTGAGTCCATCCTGCTGGGCCGGGAACCGCTCCATCGCCGGCGCCTCGCCGGTCTCCACACCGATGCGTTCCGGTTGGTGGCCGAGGTCATCGAGTCCAAGCGCAAGCCTGTGCAGCCCTGGGGCGAGATCGCCCAGTCGGCCTTCGGTGACCAGCCGCCGCGGGTGGGGGTGGGCGACGTGGCCCAGTCGCTGCTCGCCGTCGGCCGCCAGGATGTCGATCCCGACGGGCTGCTGGCTCCGTTCGGGTTCCAGATCCTCGGCGCGAGCAGCGACCACCTCATC
>JBBQLA010000447.1:0-3119 GCA_038327485.1 Acidimicrobiales bacterium | reverse complement strand
CCCGTCGTAGCGGGCTTCTTCGTTCTTGAAGACCGCCGCCAGGTGCGGCGACAGGCCACGGCCACCATCCGCAACCGGCCACTGGATTCCGGTGAACCCGGCGTCGGCCTTGCGGGCCTGCCACGCCTTGGCGTTCGTCAGGGCCGCGAGGTCAGCTTCCTCGGTGTGGGTACGCAGGGTGGCCCACATCTTCGCGGCACCATCACGGCGCTGCGCGTTGACGTCGAGCCACTCGACACACTCCGTTCGGAACGCTGCCTCGGCGGGGGAGTCGTCGAAGTCCAGGGGTCAGCCGGGCGTCGTGGTGGTCGGCGCTGCTGCGGGGCGAGGAGCGGCCAGGAAGTCGTATGCCGACTGCAGATCGAGGTTGCCGGGAGCCACGCTGGCGTTCGCCGTGAGGTCAACGGTGACCTTGGTGGCGAAGTCGTTGGGGTAGAGGCCGTACCCGATTCCGGAGAAGTTGGCGGTGGTCGGCGTGGCGGCGTAGCTGCCGATGGCGACGATGTCCTGGTTGCAGCCACCGATGGTGCGGGAGGCGGCAATGGCGAGGGGCAACGGCCCGAGTTCGAGCATCACCAGACCGGCCTGGCCGCCCCCGAGAGTGGCCTTGCCGTAGGTCAGGCCGATCTTGCCGTCGTTGTCCTTCAGGATGTTCATCTCTTGACCGGCGAGCGAGCCGGTCAGCGAGCAGTTGGACTCGATGTGGGTGTCGAAGGTGGCGCCGATGGTGAGGGTGCCGTCGGTGATGTTCTCACCAGGAAGGATGATCGGCGCGGTCGTGGTGGTGACGTCGGGCGCAGGGGCCGCAGTGGTCGTCGTCACATCGGGAGCCTGGGTGGTGGTCGGTGCGGCGGTGGTCGTTGGCGCTTCGGTGGTGGTCGTTGGCGCTTCGGTGGTAGTCGGATCGGTCGCCTGACCCGAGGCCGCGCCGGCCCACAGAGATCCGGACATGATCACGCCAGCCGTCATGACACTCAGAAATCGCTTCATGTTCCCAGCTCCCGCCGACCTCGAGTCACTCGAGGAATAGCCCCAATTACCTTGTGACGATACCGGTACAGCGGGCGTTGCTCAAGGCGCCGGTGAGACATTCCTCAGTAGCGTCAGCGCCATGACCACCGATCTCCTCGAACTGTCGGAACGGATCCTGTCGGGTGCCCAGAGCATCGACTCCCACCATCCCCTGCAAATCGGCGGCCGAACCCAGCTGCAGGAGGTCGCCGACGGCGTGGCGTTCGTCGAAGCATTCGCCAATGTCACTGCCGTGAGTACACCTGAGGGTCTCGTGCTCATCGACGCCTCGGGTCCGTTGCACGCGAACGCGGTTCATGCGGTGATCCGCGAGTGGGACACGTCACCGCTGCACACCGCCGTCTACACCCACGGCCACGTCGACCACATCTACGCAGTGGCGGTGTTCGAGGCTGAAGACGGAGCGAAGCCAGCGAACGTGATCGGGCACCGGGCGCTCCCCGACCGATTCCGCCGCTACGAGCTCACCCGTGGGTACAACGGACTGATCAATCAGCGGCAGTTCCAACTCGCCGGGCCGTACTTCCCGGGCGACTACCGCTACCCCGACACCACCTACGACGAGCAGCTCACGGTGACCGTCGGCGGGGTCGAGTTCGACCTTCGCCACGACCGCGGCGAGACCGACGACGGCACGTGGGTGTGGCTCGCCGACCGCAAGGTGCTGTGCGCGGGCGATCTGTTCATCTGGGCCGCGCCGAACTGTGGCAACCCCCAGAAGGTCCAGCGCTACCCCATCGACTGGGCCCGGGCCATGCGCAAGATGGCCGACCTCGGCGCCGAGCTGTTGCTGCCCGGCCACGGCCTGCCGATCGCCGGCGCCGATCGCATCAGGGGCGTACTGATCGACACCGCGCTGCTGCTCGAGTCGCTGGTCGACCAGACGCTCGAGTTGATGAACGCTGGGGCGCGCCTCGACGAGATCGTCCACACCGTGGTGGCTCCGGCCGAACTCCTGGAGCGGCCATGGTTGCAGCCGGTGTACGACGAGCCCGAGTTCGTGGTCCGCAACCTGTGGCGCCTGTACGGGGGTTGGTACGACGGCAACCCGGCGCATCTCAAGCCGGCACCAGACGGCGACGTCGCAACGGAACTCGCGACGTTGGCCGGCGGTGCGAACGTACTGGCCGACCGCGCCCTCGCGCTGAGCGACGCCGGCGATCATCGCCTCGCCGGCCATCTGGCCGAGCTGGCTGCGCAGGCGGCGCCGAACGACACCGCCATCGCGCGAGTGCGCTCGACGGTGTTCTCGCGTCGCGCCGCGTTGGAACGTTCGACGATGGCGAAGGGCGTGTTCGCCTGGGCCGGGCAAGATGTCGACCGATGAACGCACTCGAACACTTCGCCGTCACTGATCAGGTTGCCATCGTCACGGGCGCTGGCCGAGGTATCGGCCGCGCCACCGCCGTCGCGCTCGCCGATGCCGGAGCCGACGTGGTCATCTCCGCCCGCTCGGTCGAGCAGCTCGACGACGTCGTGGCCGAGATCGAATCGCGTGGCCGCCGAGCCATCGCAGTGCCCGCTGATGCCAACGATCTCGACACCTTGCCCGGACTGGTCGCCACCGCGGTGCTGGAACTCGGCCGACTCGACATCGTGGTCAACAACGTGGGCGGTTCGTTCCCCCGACCGTTGCTCGAGACGTCCGTCGCCATGTTCGAGAAGGCCTTCCACTTCAACGTGACGACCGCCCTGGAGCTGTCGAAGGCCGCCATCCCCGCCATGTTGGAGGAGGGAGGCGGCAGCATCGTCAACATCAGCTCGGCCATCGGACGCATGTCCGACCGAGGCTTCGCCGCCTACGGCACCGCCAAAGCCGCCCTCACCCATCTGACCCGACTCATGGCCGCCGACTGCGCGCCGCGGATCCGGGTCAATGCCATCGCCGTCGGCTCGGTGGAGACCTCCGCGCTCGAGACCGTCATGACCGACGAGTTCCGCGCGCAGATGGAGGACACCACACCACTGCGCCGGCTCGGCCAACCCATCGACATCGCACTGGCCGTGCTCTACCTGAGCTCACCCGCGGGCAGCTTCATCACCGGAAAGATCCTAGAAGTGGACGGCGGGCTCGAGGCCCCCAACCT
>JBBQLA010000446.1:0-3119 GCA_038327485.1 Acidimicrobiales bacterium | reverse complement strand
TGGATCTGTTCGCCGAGGTGCTGGCACCGGCATGCCTGTCCATCGATCATCCTCGGTATCTGTCGTTCGTGGCGGCGGCACCGACCGAGGCTGCGTCGCTGTTCGACATGGTGGTCAGTGTCACGAGCATCTACGGCGGTTCGTGGTTGGAGGGCTCCGGTGCGGTCTATGCCGAGAACCAGGCGCTGCGCTGGTTATCCGATCTGGCAGGGTTGCCCGAGGGCGCCGGCGGGACCTTCGTCTCCGGCGGTTCCACGGCCAACCTGTCGGCGCTGGCCGTGGCCCGTCGGACGTGGCGCGACCGCATCGGCGACGCCCGCCGTCCCGGTGGACTGGTGTTGGTGTCGAATGCTGCCCACTCCTCGATCGGGTCCGCACTCGACCTGCTGGATCTCGATGCCATTGAAGTACCGGTCGACGAATCCGATCGACTCACGCGGGCGGCATTGGACGAGACGATCGCCGGCTTGGATGCTGCGCAGCGGTCGGCGGTCTGCGCTGTAGTGGCGACCGCCGGACTGACCAATAGCGGGACGGTCGATGACCTCGCAGCGGGCGCCGACGCCGCGTCGGAGCTGGGCACCTGGCTCCACGTCGATGGGGCCTATGGCGGCGCAGCGCTCTGCTCGAGCAGCGCGGTGCACCGATTCGCAGGGATCGAGCGGGCGGACTCGGTCACGATCGATCCGCACAAGTGGCTCTTCGCGCCCTATGACTGCGCGGCGATCATCTATCGAACACCCGCCTTGGCCCGAGCCACCTTCACTCAGCACGCCGAGTACCTGGACGTGTTGACCGACGCAGGTGACTGGTGCCCCAGCGACTACGCCCCGCACTTGACCCGCCGGGCTCGTGGCCTGCCGTTCTGGTTCTCTCTGGCGGTGTACGGGACCGACGCTTACCGCGAGGCGATCGACCTCACCTTGTCAGTCGCCTCGGATGCCGCCGAGATGATCCGCAGGCGCGCTGACCTGGAACTCGTCCTCGAACCGGAACTGTCGATCGTCGTGTTCCGGGTCCGCGGTTGGGCGCCAGATGACTACCGGCGATGGAGCGATCATCTGTTGGCTGAGGAGATCGGGTTCATGGTTCCGACGACGTGGCGCGGCGAGATGGTGTTCCGAGTGTGCATCGTGAATCCGTTGACGACCGTGGCCGACATCGAGGCGGTCATTCCGTCTCCCGACGAGGTCGGTGCATCGGCCAGATACTCCACGGATTCGTGAGTACCGTTCGGCCATGACAACCCCATCACTGCGACGACACCCGGCTATGCGAACTGGCGATCAACTCACACGGGGCGAACGTGCCGCCGACCTCATGCGCAATGGCATGGGTTCATGGCCGTTCGTCTTCGGCTTTCTCACTGCGATGACTGTGTGGGTAGTAGTCAACTCGGGTCTGGGATTGGGAGGGAGCGGTGGAAAGGCCGGATTCGACCCGTACCCGTACATCCTCTTGAACCTCATCTTGTCGACATTGGCGGGCCTGCAGGGAGCGATCCTGCTCATCGCCGCCAAACGCCAGGACGCCATCTCGTCGGATCTTGCTAACCGCGACTACGAAATCAACATGCAGGCCGAGGTGCTACTGGTAGAGAACACCGACATCACGCGAATGATCAAAGAGTTGAGCGACGCCATCCACGCGCACATACTGGCCGACGGCGCTGCTCCCGCCGTCTGAGGCTCGTCGACTCAGGACCTTGGCCTCTATTTCGGCTGGCGGTTCCGTCGCATCCTGACATGGTCCGATCGCCTCGGTCGTGTCAGCCCAGGGAGTCCACATGCGCGCAGTCGTCGTCTACGAATCGATGTACGGAAACACTCACCAGATCGCCGAGGCCATCGGCGACGGGCTCCGTGAGTCGCTCCCGACGGACGTGATCTCCGTTCATGAGGCGCAACCAGACATGATGAAGGACGTCGATCTGGTCGTGGTCGGAGGACCGACCCATACCCACGGGATGAGCCACGGCAGTACGCGTGAATCTGCGGTCACGAAGGCAGCGGAGCCTGACAGCGATCTGCACCTCGACGCCGACGCGGCTGGAGATGGTGTGCGTGAATGGCTCGAGTCGCTCGGACCGATGACCGGTCGTGCAGCGGCGTTCGACACGCGGATCGACATGTCGACCCTCGTCACCGGGAGAGCCTCCAAGGGGATCGCCAAACAGCTTCGTCGACACGGTTTCGAGGTCGTCGTCGACCCGGAGAGTTTCCTGGTCACCAAGGAGACTCATTTGGTGCCTGATGAGCAGCGCCACGCTCGTCAATGGGGACGACAGCTGGGTGCGGCAGTGAACGCCGTCTGACCTGGACGCCGATTGATGCGATCGGACATGTAGGTTCCCCGAGTCACTTCACCGTGAGGATGTTGATATGGCAGGTGGCCTGGTTGGACTGTTCGATGATGTGGCGGCGTTGGCCAAATTGGCCGCGGCGTCCGTTGACGACGTCGGAGCAGCGGCCGCCCGAGCGAGCATGAAAGCAGCCGGCGTCGTGATCGACGACGCTGCCGTGACCCCGGCGTATGTCCGAGGCCTGGCCGCCGACCGCGAGTTGCCCATCATCAAGCGCATCGCTCTCGGGTCGCTGCGCAACAAGTTGCTGATCATCCTTCCGGCGGCGCTGCTGTTGAGCGCCATCGCCCCGACGGTGGTGGAGATCGTCCTCATGTTCGGCGGCGGCTTCCTCGCGTATGAGGGCGCCCACAAAGTGATCCACGCCCTCCGACACGACGATCACGACCACGACGTCCCGGCAGTGGAGCAGGGGCCCGACGCCGAATCGGCGACCGTGTCGGGCGCCATCCGCACCGACTTCATTCTCTCGGCCGAGATCATGGTGATCTCCCTCAAAGAAGTACTCGACGAACCCATCGTGTCCCGCGGGGTCATCCTGGCGGTCGTCGGTGTGCTGATCACGGTCGCCGTCTACGGCGTGGTGGCGGTCATCGTCAAGATGGACGACATCGGTCTGAAGCTTGCGGAACGGTCCTCGCCTCGCTCCCAGCGCTTCGGCCGGCGGCTCGTGGCGGGTATGCCGAAGCTACTGTCGTGGCTCTCGGTGATCGGGACGGCGGCGATGCTCTGGGTTGGCGGACACATCCTTATCGCC
>JBBQLA010000445.1:0-3123 GCA_038327485.1 Acidimicrobiales bacterium | reverse complement strand
GGTTTGTTCCAGTAGCCATGCATCACGATGGGGCCTCGGATCAGCACCTCACCTGTCTCGCCGACCGCGAGGTGCGTGCCGTCCGGCGCGGCGATGGCGAGGTCGACGGTCGGCATGGGCAGGCCCACCGAATCGGCCCTGGTCAACGAATCGGCACCGGTGAGCACAGTGGCGACCGACGACGTCTCGGTGAGGCCGTAGGCGTTCGTCGTGGCCTTGACGCATGGAAAGGTCTCCCGGATCTTGCGTTGCAGCTCGTCAGCGGACGGCGACCCGCCGAAGCTGACCGAGATCACCGACGACGTGTCGTAGTCGTGACGGTCCGGGTACTCGCAGGTGCGCCAGATCATGGTGGGAACCGTCGCCCACACGGTGACGCGTTCGCGCTCGATCAGTTGCAGCGCCACGCTCGGCTCGAATCGGCCGTCGGGCATGACGAGCTTCATCCCGCCCATCATCCCGACCACCAGCGTCGAGTGGCACCCCGATACGTGAAACAGGGGCGAAGTGAACAACGAAACCGGTTGCGCTCCCGGCTGGGCGACGACCCCGTCGGGGTCGGGTTCGGGGTCGGACACCGAGCGTGCCGCCTCGTACATCGAGCCGGCCGTCACAACGAATACGGTGTTCTGCAGGTTGGCCACCATGTTGCGATGCGTAGAAATCGCGCCCTTGGGTCGGCCAGTCGTGCCCGAGGGGTAGAAGATGACTGCGGGATCGCCCTCGTCGAGCTCGGCGTCGGGGAACGTCGGAGTCGGATCGGCGGTGAGCTCGTCGAAGCGGTGGAGCTTGGGCCCGCCGCCGAACTGCTCGGGGTCGGCGGCGACCAGATACACCCGCTCCAGCGTGTCGATCGAGTCGATCACGCCGGCGATGCGTTCGAACCGACGGGCGTCGGCCACGAGCACCTTCGCCCCCGAGTCCTCGAGCCCGTACAGGATCTCGTCGGTCGTCCACCAACCGTTCAACCCCACCAGCACGGCTCCGATGTTGACGGTCCCCCAGAAGCTCAGGCACCACTCCGGGTTGTTCTGGCTGAGCACCGCCACTCGATCGCCCTTGGACACCGCAGCGTCGTCGCGCAGGTGAGTGGAGACCGAGTTCGAAGTGGCCACGAACTCGGCGAAGCTGATTCGCCGCTCGCCGTGGACGATGAACTCCTTGTCACCGTGGGCAGCAGCGAACTGAGCCACCACGGCGAGGTGGGGGAAACGACTGTTGTAGACCTTCATGGAGACGCCGTCGACGTCGCCCGTCACGACCTCGAACGGTGCACCCGGCGCGGTCAACTGGGCCCGGATGTCAGCCATGGTCGTCGTCATGAAGTCCCCCTGGAAGTTGTGCGCCGAGGCTAACGCCTGGCATCGATCGGCCTGACCAGAGGTGGGCATCCGCGGCCGTTGCGGCGGCAACCGATACCGTCGAATCCGTCGTGGTCGTCGTGTTGGTTGCCGTTGACGCGGTGGCGTGGGTGATCATCGCCGCGGGTGTGGCCAAGGCGATGGATCCTGCTCCGCTCGGAGCGTCCGTTCTGGCTCTGGGCGTTCGCGCCCCCCGGTCGTTGCTTCGGTCGTTCGGTCTGGTCGAGGTGGTGCTGGGCGCGGCGGTGCTGCTGGATGGCTCGAGATCGCTGATGGGTGCGCTGGGGTTCATCTACGTCGTGTTCGCGGTGGCCCTGATCGTCGTCTCGCGACGTACCGACGGCGCGTCGTGCGGCTGCTTCGGAGCACGTGGCGCCTCGGCCGGATGGGTCGGGGTCACGGTGAACCTCGTGTCGGCCGCGATCGCTTTCGTCGGAGTCGTCTCGCCTCCGGTGAGGGCCGGCGAGTTGGTGCCGGCGGTGGCATCGGTACCTGTCGGCCTGCTGCTGGTCGTGCTGCACACCACCGGTGCCGAGTTGGCCGATGGACTGCGCCGGCTTCGCAATCGTGATGGCTGGCGTCACGCGATTCCGATCGCGGTGCGCGGCTGATGGCCCTCACGATGCGCCCCAAGGGCGGACTCTCGAAGGGGGCGCTCGACAAGTCGGTTTCGCTGCTCTCCCGACGGGTCAACCGCCGCTCGTTCATGGGACGTGGCGCCATGGTGGCCTCAGCGCTGGTGGCGGCCCCGGCCACCTTCGCTCTTCGCCCCGGCACCGCGTACGCGGCGGTGTGTCGATGCAACGGATCGTGCCCGTGTGGCTCGCTGTGTTGCGACGGCTACACCGAGATGTGCTGCACACTCACCGGGAACAACCGGTGCCCTGACGGCACCGTCGTCGCCGGTTGGTGGAAGGTCGACGGCTCACAGTTCTGCGGGGGCCAAGCCCGCTTCTACATGGATTGCAATGCCCAGTGCGGTGGGTGTGGTGGATCGGGTGGCACCTGCGCCGGCGCCTGTTCGGGCACGCCGTGCGGTTGTGGCAACGGGCAGTGCAACAACCGCAAGGCCGGGTGTACCCGGTTCCGTTACGGCCAGTGCCACCAGGAGATCCCGCTGCTGGGTCCGATCGTCTGTCGGGTGATCACGTGCACTCCACCATGGATCGTGGACCCCTCGTGTGGTACCTCGAGCCGCACCGACAACAACACTGCGGGCCACGATCGACCCTGTCTGCACGAGCCGTTCGGCGGCCTCGACCGAGTCGTTGTGGAGGGGGCGGACATCATCGCTTCGGGCTGGGCCATCCCCGGTGGCCCGCCGTCTGCCACCTGCGACGCAGTGTTGTCGGTGGACCTCGCGGATGTGGCACGGGTGGCGTCCAACGGAGATCGCCCCGATGTGGCGGCGATCTATCCCAACACCGGAGCGGCTCGGGGTTTCGGGGCACGATTCTCGGCCGGCTACGGCCGTCGCCTGGTGTGCGTGCGGGCCATCGACAACTCGAGCGGCTTGCAGAAGTTCTTGGCGGTCACCAACGTCGACATCCCCGCACCGACGGGCCTGCTCGAAGGGGCCAACGCGCTCGGCAACGGCACGATCCGAGTGACCGGATGGGCCTACGACACTGCGTTGGTGCAGGGGCCCGCCACGGTGCTGGTCACCGTCGACGGCGTCGAGTCGGTCCGGGTCGTGGCCAATCTGGATCGCCCCGATATCGATGCCGCTCTGCCTGGTGCCGGGCCGCTGCATGGTTTCACC
>JBBQLA010000444.1:0-3124 GCA_038327485.1 Acidimicrobiales bacterium | reverse complement strand
CTGCGCGTCGGGCGAGTTCCGCTCCAACTCGTCCACCACACGCACGTGCCCGTCGTCATGGTGCCTGCGAACAGATGAGTACGCGGGTGTGGCTCCGACGGGTGTACGACGATCCAACGCACAACGATGGTTGCCGAGTCCTCGTGGATCGGCTCTGGCCTCGAGGCGTCACGCACGAGAGGGCCGACCTGGACGAATGGTTCCGAACCGTCGCGCCGAGCGACGAACTCCGCCGATGGTTCGGTCACGACCCGCAGCGATGGGAGGAGTTCCGCCGTCGCTACCGGGCCGAACTCGCCAGGACCGAGGCTCAGCCCGAGCTCGATCGTCTCGTGGAATTCGTCCGGCGGCGTCGAGTGACGCTGGTGTACGCAGCACATGACCAAGCCCACAACAACGCTGTGGCTCTTCGAGAACTCATCGACGAGTCGGCCGGGCTGGTCGACCTGTCAGGGCCGGGTTGATCCCGGCCTGAGTCCGCTCACTGGTGGGACTCGGTCGGTACGAGGTGGCATCGCAAGCGGCAGTTGGCCCGTCTCGGATCGTTGGGAATCAACTCGTCGACGACGATGCCCCCAGCCGATTCGGCGACACCCGTCGCAATGCCCCGGTGGAGTTCACAGACGGAGTCGGGGTCGGCGAGTGCGGTGGACGCAAACGGACAGGTCGTCAAGGTGATCTCGATCGCGTCGCCTCGCCGACTGCTCGTCGGTTCGAATCCGTTGAGCACCATCTGGTCGAACATGGCGTCCGCTGGATCCTCCGCTGCGTTCTCACTCAATCGTCGGCGGGTCCCCACTCGACGTCCGACCTCGAAGGCAGAGTCGCCGGTGCGGACCATCTCTGCGAGCCAGAGCGAGAGGCGCTCGTACGGACCGGGGACGCCCCACTTGCTGTCGGTGTGGGGATGCACCACGTAGTTCAGCCGCGGTCGGCCGCGCGCTCCGGCTGCCGCAACCGATTCGACCACCAGTTCAGCGGCGACAAGTTGCGCGAGGTGCTGACGAATCGCGTTGTGGTTCAACCCGAGGAAGTCGGTCAATTCCGCCACCCCGACCGGCTCAGCGGAGTCAGCGACGTAGCGGAAGATGCGATGCCTCGTCGGGTCGCCCAAGGCCTTGGCCTGAACTTGGAGATCCACGACGCTCATCTCGACAACTTATCTGGGGAAGTTTCCCATCGTGACTGCTCGGTGGACCGGCTGCGGCGTCGTCCTTGGACGCAGCGTGAGCGTTGCTTCGATGATGGTGATGGCCCGCTCGGGGCAGACCTGGGCGCCAAGTCGCGCGTCGGCGGCCAACTCAGGTGGGACGTCGAGAAGGTGGAAGCCGATGTAGCCGTCGTCGTCGAGCGAATAGACGGCGGGTGCCCAACGATGACAGTTGCCGCAGCCGTTGCACAGTGCGGGATGGGTCCGAACCCGCACGCCCGTGGAGTCGTCACTCACGCACGGCCTGTGGGGAGCGCAGCCAACGTCGCGCCCGACAACTCATCGAGCAGCTGCGTGCGGGCCCGTTGCCACGGTTGGTGCAACGCACACGGGCCTGCGTCACCACAGGGGCGGTCCTCCAGGACACAACGGCCGCCATCAGAGGGGCCTTCGATGGCTTCGATGACGTCGAGGACACTCACGTCTTCGAGGTCTGCGGTCAGCAGGTATCCGCCAGATGGGCCGGGCTCGGATCGGACCCAACCCTTGGCGGCGAGCGGAGTCATCGCCTGTGACAGGAATCCTGGTGTCGTGCCGATCGCCTCGGCCAGCTCGAGCGACTTCGTTCGCCGACCGAGGCGGGCGAGCTCGATCAGCGCTCGGGTCGCAAGGTCAGACCGGCGGGTGATTTCAAGTCTCATAGTTCTGCACTATACAATATGTACATGGATGCTGATCGAACACCGCCAGATCATGAAAGGGCTCCCGGGAATCAGCCGGTCGCTCCACGGCCGGAACACCCGTGGCCGGCCTCGATCGCTCTCGTCTCGGGTGTCGTCCTCCTGATCATCGTTCTCGCCGTAGTGAGCACGTACCGATGAGCGCCACTGCCGACGCCGACGTCGACGGGAGGGCAGCGGCTCCTGGTCGGCGCTCAACGTTGAGGTCGGTCGCGATGCCCACTGAGCACGGAGGCTGGGGCCTCACGCTCGAGCCGGTGTTGCTCGGTCTGCTCGTGGTTTGGAGTGGCGCAGGGGTGGGCCTGGGGCTGGCCGCCTTCGTGGCGTTCATGGCCCGCACCCCACTCAAGATCGTTCTCGTCGACAGCCGTCGCGGACGATTCCTGCCCCGTACGTCGGTGGCCAGGCGCGTGCTGGCTGCCGAGTCCGCGCTGTTGCTCATGCTCGTCGGCGGTGCGATGGCGCAGGGGGCATCGCCGTTCTGGACGCCACTCATCGTGATCGCGCCCATGGTTGCCGTCGAATTGTGGTTCGACATGCGGTCGAGGAGCCGCCGGTTACTCCCCGAGCTGTTCGGGGCGGTCGGAATGGGCGGCGGCGTCGCCGTCATCGTGTTGGCCGGGGGCGGCAGCGCCCGCGTCGCCGGAGCGTGCTGGCTGATTCTCGCCGCTCGATCAGTCACCGCCATCGTGACGATCCGCGACCAGGTCGGCAGGCTCCACGGTCGTCACGGCAACCCGCGCCTCGTCATCAGCGCCGATCTTGCCGCCATCGTCATCGCCGCTTCTGCTCTCCTGGTCGACCGGTCGGCGATCCTTGGGGTCATTGCCGTGGTGACAGCCATTGCCATCCAACGAGCATTCAACGTTCGCCCCACGCCCCGTGCCGTGGTGCTCGGGGTTCGCCAGACGCTGCTCGGCCTGGCGATCGTCGCCGCCACTGCGATCGGTGTCCTGTGGGCCTGACCGAACATCCACCACGTCCGCACGAAGCGAATTCGACATGAGCGAAGCCATCGTGACCAGAGTCATCACGGGCGATCTCGACGACCCCGAGAAGATCACGGAAATGGTGCGGCGCTTCTACTCCGACGTCGCGCAGGACGCGCTGCTCGGACCGATGTTCAACGACGTCGCCCACGTCGACTGGTCCGCGCACCTCCCGAAGCTGACCGCGTTCTGGTGCCGAGCCCTGCTGTCGATGCCGGGGTACGAAGGCAACCCGTACCGGTCTC
>JBBQLA010000443.1:0-3126 GCA_038327485.1 Acidimicrobiales bacterium | reverse complement strand
CGTACGGTCGCCGTGTGTGTTCGTCGCCGTCGGACCGTCGACTGAGGGCGCGCCGGGTCTGGACACGCACGTCGCCGACGCCGACGAGCTCGACGCGCTGGTGGCTGCGGTCGAGCGGTCACCGGAGGCGTCGGTGGCGCTGGTCCAATTGCTCCGGCTCGGTGAACAGCTCGACCTCGGTGCAGCGTTGGTGGCGGAGTCGGTGGTCTACGGCCTCCTGCAGTCGGGGGCACGGTTCCGAGGCTGGCTGGCCGACCAGCCGCCACGGCCGCACCACGATGGCGGCGATCCGGTGACCGTCGAACGTGTCGGCTCGACGTTGTGCTGCACCCTGTCGAGATCGACCGTTCGCAACGCGTTCGACGCCGCGACCCGAGATGCACTCGTCGACGCACTGTTGGTCGCGACTGCGGATCGAACGATCGCTCACGTCGAGTTCCGGGGTGCAGGTACCGATTTCTGCGCTGGTGGCGACCTGTCCGAGTTCGGTCACACGCCCGATCCCGTCGTCGGTCACCTGGTACGAACCTCGCGCAGCGTCGCGGCGGTACTCGCCTCGGTGGCTGGGCGGACCACCGCATTCCTGCATGGTGCGTGCATCGGGGCAGGCATCGAGCTGCCGGCGTTCGCCGGGCGGATCGTCGCTGCGCCCGACACGCGGATCTCGTTGCCCGAAGTGACGATGGGCCTGATCCCCGGCGCCGGAGGCACGGTGAGTCTGGCACGACGCATCGGCCGTCGCCGTACCGCGTGGTTGGCGTTGACCGGCGCGACGATCGACGCCACCATGGCGCTCGACTGGGGTCTGGTCGACGAACTCGGACCTGACCCGACCGTCTATTCGGGCTGAGTGTCTGGCTCCGTGCCGTACATCGACTCGTCCAACCCGGCGATGCGGAGCAGTGATCGCAGCTGAGGCCGACATGAGCGGAGCCGGAAGTGCTCTTGGCGGCATGCCGCCATCGACTCGGCCTGAACCAGCAGCCGCAGTCCGGAGGAATCCACGAACCCCACCCCTGAGCAGTCGATCGTGACCGACGCGTCGGCTTGGGTCACTGCCCAACGAACCTCGTTCTCGACCATCTCCACCCCGGCGCAGTCGAGGTCACCGGTCAGCACCACCACGACCTCGCCGTCGACAAAATGGTTGACGACCGCAGTCGTCTCGTCTGGGTGTGGACTGAGGTCTGGTCGTAGTGACTCGATTTTCACGGCACCTCCCAAGGCATCACCGTGGCTCATGTACCCAATCGGGTGACCCGTGAGTCATCGATCCGGGTGTCACTCGTGGCAGCGAACCTCCGCGGGATCGACGTCGAAGCGTCGGCCGAGCAGCGATGGCTGTCGGAGGCGCCGATCGTTGGTCCATTCGGCGTACGCCACCTGCACCACGTGCTGTGGTGTTGCCCACTGCACCTGGCGCAGTGCCGGGTTCGGCGCGACCGGTTCGGCGAACGGACAGTCGTCGATCCGCGAGGACTCGAGCTCGTCTCGCCACCACGCCACCTCGACGTCGGTCAGTCCGGTCCCGACGTTGCCGACCCACCGCAGTCCGGCGTCGCCATGACAACCGAGGACCAGTGCTCCGAGGGAGTGCTCGCGGCGTCCTGCCCCGCGGGTCCACCCGCACACCACGAACTCCTGAGCGTGACGAACCTTGATCTTGCGCCATGACGCGCAGCGTCGGCCCGGTTCGTACGGCCGGTCGACCCGCTTGGCCATGACGCCCTCGAGCTGCTGGTCGCGCGCCGCGTCGACCCAGGCATCGCCGTGGCCCACTCCGCTCGCCGTCACCTGCCACGTGGGACCGGGTTCGACCAGCTGCGTCAACAGCTCACGGCGTTGCGAGAACGGCAAGGCGATGCACTCCATCCCATCGATGCGCAACACGTCGAACACGACGTAGACGGCCGGGACCTCCCGTGCCCGCAGGGCGGCTTCATGAGGATCGGTCACCCCGAATCGCCGCTGCAGTCGTCCGAAGCTGGAGCGACCGGCTTCGTCCACCGACACCAGCTCGCCGTCGAGTACCACCGAGGTGCCGAGGGCGGCCAGCTCGCGTAGTTCGGGGAACGACGCATCGATGGACCTGCCGGTTCGGCTCCAGCCGCGGACCCCGCTGGGGTCGACCTCGACCAGCGCCCGCATTCCGTCCCACTTGGGCTCGAAAGCCCATCGCTCATCGTCGGTTGGCAGGTCGCCGGACACCGCGCTCATGGGCACCCAGGGGATCGCGGCCATCACCTACTTCTACACCGGCGACTTCGACCGTGTGTCGTCTCGCGATGATCGGGGTAACACTTTCAGTCTGGGGAGCAGCGCCATCGGGGCTGATCCAGAACATGGGGAACAACATGAGAGTTCGAGCAGGGGCAGTTCTCGTCTCGGTAGTGGCAATGGTCGCGGTCGGGTGCACGCCGGGAATGACAGGTACGACGCCCGGGGCGCCGACCTTCACCGTGTCCACGGTGCTGGGCGGGCTCGATCATCCGTGGGAAGTGGCGTTCCTTCCTGACGGGACCATGTTGGTGACCGAGCGTGCCGGGCGGGTCGACGCGGTCATCGGAGGGGCCAAGCGGGTCCTCGCGTCGCCCGCCGACGTCTCGCCGAGCTCGGAGGGCGGAATGTTGGGACTGACCGTCGATCCCGGCTTCGCCACGAACCGGCGCATCTACACGTGCTTCGAGTCGAACTCGTCAGGCGCGCTCGACGAGCGAGTGGTTCGCTGGACGGTGAGCGCCGACCTCACCTCCCTGGGTGATCGCGCCGACATCGTGACGGGCATCCCGCTCAACAACACCGGCTCACCTGGTCGTCACTCGGGTTGTCGGCTGCGGTTCGGCCCGGACAACGCGCTGTGGATCACCACCGGTGACGGGGTGCGAAGTGACACCGCACAGAATCCGCTGTCGCTGGGCGGGAAGATCCTTCGTGTGACCCCTGACGGGGCGCCCGCCGCTGGGAATCCGGGCGGAGCCTTGGACCCTCGGGTGTTCACGCTCGGGCATCGCAACGTGCAGGGACTGTCGTTTCGTCCGTCGGACGGCAAGGCCTTCTCCATCGAACAGGGCACCAATTGCGACGACGAGGTGAACCTTCCGGCATCGGGGGCCAACTTCGGATGGA
>JBBQLA010000442.1:0-3131 GCA_038327485.1 Acidimicrobiales bacterium | reverse complement strand
CCTTGGGTGCGAAGTCACCGGCACGGCGATCGAGGTGACCGGCGATGGTGCCCGGTTGGGCGACGCCGCCGACGGTGCCGCCGCCGGATCCGAGCCCGGCTCGTTCGTGGCCCAGCGTTGAGTTGGCGACCGCCCAACCGTTGTTCTTCTCCCCGATGATCGCGGAGGTGGCGACTCGCGCTTCGGTGAGGAACGTCTCATTGAACATGGCGTGCCCGGTCATCTCCCGCAGCGGCCGCACCTCGATGCCGGGCTGATGCATGTCGATGGCGAAATAGGTGATGCCTCGATGCTTCGGCAACTCAGGTGCCGTTCTGGCGATCAGCATGCCGAGATCGGCCGTCTGCCCGAGTGAGGTCCAGACCTTCTGACCGTCGATGATCCACTCGTCGCCATCCTCGATGGCCCGCGTGGTCAATCCGGCGAGATCCGACCCGGCGCCGGGCTCACTGAACAGCTGACACCAGGCCCGTTGACCGGTGACGATGTCGCGCACGTAGGTATCGATCTGCTCCTGCGATCCGTGATCGGCAATGGTCGGTGCGGCCAACAGAAGGCCGAGACCCGACGGGGCACCCAACGCGCCGAAGGCGGCGATCTCCTGCTGCACCTGAACGCCGACACTTCGTGCCAGTCCACGTCCGTAGGCGTTGGTCGGCAGCGTCGGTGCGGCCCATCCGGCCGGGCCGAGCCGGGACCACCAGTCGGACACGGTGAGCTCAGGATCCCAGTTGTCGGTCAGCCAGTCGCGCAGTTCCTCGAGGGTGTCCCCGTCGACAGTTGGGGTATCGAGCGTGTCGGTCATGGAATTTCCCCCCGGGATCTGGATGGCAGTGCGCCCCGTCGCGACCGTAACAACCGGCTCCCGATGGTGACCACACAGCGTCGGCGGCGGCCGTCAGTAGGGTGCTTCGATGGCGACGGGATCGGCACGGGTACGAGCTGCGTCATGCCCCTGTGGTTCGGGGGCCGCCGCCTCGAGGTGCTGCCGACCGTTTCATCTGCGTGTCGATCACCCAGCCACGGCTGAGCAACTCATGAGGTCGCGGTATTCGGCCTACGCCAAGGGCCTCGTCCAGTATCTCGAGTACTCCTGGCACCCGGCCTTCCGGCCGACGGGCCTCGAACTCGACTCGGCGCAGACGTGGACCGGCCTGCGCATTGTCAATTCTTCCGACGGGGGAGCGGACGACTCCACTGGGACGGTCGAGTTCATTGCTGAGTACTCGGCCAGCGGCCACTCCTCCTCGGTGCACGAGGTCAGCCGCTTCGAACGACATGACGGCCGATGGGTCTACACCGATGGAGACCCTCGGGATTGACACATTCCGATATCGGCATATAGTGGGGAAATGTCACGAGCGGCCACCACGTCAGATGTGTTCAACGCTGTGGCCGAACCCGCCCGGCGTCATGTGCTCGAACAGTTGACGCGCGGCGAGCAACCGGTCGGCGACATCGTCGCTGCGCTCGGGCTCACCCAGCCCCAGGTGTCGAAGCACCTGACCGTGCTCCGACAGGTCGATCTCGTTCGGTGCCGCGCACACGGACGACAACGGCTGTATCGACTGAACGGGCCAGCGTTGCGCCCCATCAACGACTGGGTCAGCGCCTTTGCCGAGCACTGGAACGTGCGGCTCGATCGCCTCGATGACCTGTTGTCAGAGCTGACGACTTCCACCCGACCCGACCTTCCCAAGGAGCAGCCTTCATCATGAGCAACCGTCACGGATCGGCGACCGTCGATCTGCCATCACCCTGCGAGATCGTGATCACCCGGAAGTTCGAGGCGCCGGCATCGCTGGTCTTCACCGCCTGGACCACTCCGGAGTACGTCAGCCGCTGGTGGAGTGACGAGCTCAGCCCGGTGACGCTGTGCGAGATCGATCTGCGAGTCGGGGGGACATGGCGCTACGTGACTCGCCATTCCGACAGTGGCCTCGAGATGGGTTGGCACGGCGAGTATCGCGAGATCGTTCGCTCAGAGCGACTGGTCTCGACCGAGGTCTTCGAGGGGTTCGCCGACGCCGAGTCGGTCAACACGCTCACCTTGACCGAATGTGATGGCGTCACGACCATGCGAGTGGTGGTGGTTGCGGCGAGCCCTGAAGCTCGCGACGGCCACATCAACAGCGGAATGGAGCCCGGCATGCAGTTGGCGTTCGACCGGTGCGAAGATCTCATCGTGGGGGTTCGATCATGAGTGACATTTCCGATCGCTATCGACGCATCGCAGCGGCGTTCACCGAGCGGGTCCATGCGGTGCCGGCCGACGCCTGGGACGACCCGGCGCCATGTGAGGGATGGGTGGCCCGCGATGTGGTGGGCCACATGGTCGAGTGGATGCCCCCGATGCTCAGCCAAGCGGCCGGCGTCGACCTGCCCGCGGGCCCGTCGGTGGCCGAGGACCCCGTCGGAGCATGGGACGTGATGAACGCCGGGATCCAGGCCATGCTCGACGACCCCGACATCGCTCAGCGCGAGTTCATCCACGAGCACATCCCCCGCATGTCGGTGCCCGATGCCGTGAACATGGTCATGGTCAACGACGTGTTCCTGCACACCTGGGACCTGGCTCGGGCCACCGGCCTCGACGAGACACTCGACCCGGACGAAGCCGCAGCCATGTTCGCCGGGATGGAACCGATGGACGAGATGCTGCGATCGAGCGGTCAGTACGGCCCGCGGGTGGCGGTTCCAGATGATGCCGACGCGCAAACGAAGTTGATGGCCTTCATCGGCCGTCAGGTGTGACGACCTCTCCTTCGAACGATCGCCACATCTGCGCGTAGAGGCCGTCGGCCGCCAGCAGTTCGGCATGGGTGCCGTCCTCGGCGACTCGGCCGTCGTCCATCACCACGACCCGATCAGCTGCTGCCGCGGTGGTGAGCCGATGGGCGATCACGATGGTGGTGCGGCCCGTGGCCACCATGCCCATGGCGGCGTTGACCCTCGCCTCGGTCGCCAGGTCGAGGTTGGCGGTCGCCTCGTCCAACAGGAGGATCGCCGGGTCGACCAGTCGGGCCCGAGCCAGCGCCAGCAGCTGACGTTGGCCAGCCGACAGCGACTGACCACGCTCGCTCACCACGTGCAGGTAGCCGTCGGTTTGGCGGGCGATCACGTCGTGCGCA
>JBBQLA010000441.1:0-3132 GCA_038327485.1 Acidimicrobiales bacterium | reverse complement strand
AGAAGGTGGCGACGAAGGCTGCGCCGATTCCCTCACCGATCTTGGAAGGATCATCGAGGTGCGACATGGTGGTGATGAGCCCGAACACGGCCCCGATGATCCCGAAGGTCGGGCTGAAGATGCCGATGGCCATGAGGAGCTTGGCCCCCACCTTGTGGCGGTCCTGCATGGCGCGGACCTCGGCCTCCATGACCTCGCTGACCGCTTCGGGATCGCCGCCGTCGATGGCCAGCTGCAGCCCTCGTTTGAAGAACGGGTCGTCGATCTTGGCCAGGTCCTCCTCGAGCGCCAGAAGACCCTCGCGGCGGGCCCGCTCGGCGAACGCCACGATCTGCTCGATCGTGGCGGACGTATCGGTGGCTTTGTTCCCCTTGAGCGACTTGATGATGTAGGTCATGAGCTGCTTGGCGTCGGCCATGGTGTTCGACATCATCGCGGCGCCGATGGAGCCGACGATCACGATCAGGAATGCCGCCGGCACGGTGAACAGCGCGACGGGGCTGACTCCCTTCATGACGGCGCCGACGAACACGCCGATCAGGACCATCACGAGGCCGATGAGACTTGCTGGATCCATGAGTCAGTCCCGCGTGGTGTCGTTGATCGAAGTGACCGAGCTGGTGGCGAGTGCGGGGGCGTCGACGTCGTTGTCGACCAGCCGCAGCGGGATGGTGCGTCCCGCTGGGTACTCCCCCGTCGGCTCGAAGAACCCCTCCGCCGCAGCGAGGATTCGAGCACGAAATTCCACGATCCGAGCGACGACCTCTTCGGCCGGTTCCGACACGATGTACTTCGTGCCGTCGATGAGCGTGAGCACTGTGTCGGGGGTCGACTCGACCCGCTCGATGAGGTCGGCGTTCACGCCGAGCTCGCTTCCGTTCAATCGTCGCAGCAGGATCATGGTTGGCATCCATTCCGATGGTCCGGCCGGGGGTTCCCAGCTGTCCGGAGTCGAAGATCCGTCTTCGACCCGTCAGCGTCCGTGCTGACACCGATTGATCGGCGTTCGACCCCTCCCATCTGAGGGTTGGCCGATCCAATAGGTCGATCGGCCCATCTCGCACCGCCCGAATCTGGTGCGGGACTTGCGCTCGGGCGCGACGACAGGGTCGGCGCATGACGTCGACCCTGTCGTTCCCCGTGCTTCCCGTGTTCTCAGTTCAGCCGGTCACCGGCGGAGATCACCGCTTGAGGTTCACGACTTCCTGCAGCATTTCGTCAGAGGTGGTCACGACTCGGGAGTTCGCCTGGAAACCGCGCTGGGCGATGATCAGGTTGGTGAACTCCTGAGCGAGGTCGACGTTGGACATCTCGAGCGAACCACCTGAGATGAAGCCGCGGCCACCGGCGCCGGCCACGCCGGTCTGGGGAAGACCCGAGTTCACCGTGGCCCGGTAGTTCGTCGAACCACCGGCCTTCTCCATGCCTTCGGGGTTGGCGAAGTTGGTGAGGGCGATCTGGCCGATCGGCCGAGTGCGGCCGTTGGTGTACGAACCGACCAACAGTCCGTCCTGGCTCACACTGAAGCCCTGGAGTGAACCGGCCGACTGGCCGTCCTGATCGAGCACGGCGACCGAGGTCAACTTGCCGTACTGGCTCAGGTGGTTGGCGCCGGTCGCCGTGCCCAGGCTCACCGTGATGTTCTGAGTGGCGAAGCCGGGAACGAAGCCCTGCGGCACGGTGAAGCTCGAGCCACTGGTGATGCCACCGGACGCATCGAAGGTGAGCGCACCACCGGTCAGCGCCTGACCCGCGGCGGGAGGCGGCGGCTGCAGCGCGCCGGCGGAGTCGACGTAGCGAGCGGTGACCGACCAGGCGTCGGTTGCGGTCTTGGTGAACTCGAAGCGCAGGCTGGTCGACGAACCCTGGCCGTCGAACACGTCGGCGGCGGAGGTGACCTCGGTGCCGACCGCCGCGTCGGAGGGCAGGTTGCCGCCGATCGAGATGTTGCCGGTGCGCACCGGCGGGATCAGATCGCCCACCGGAATGACGATGGGGCCGACGGGCCCGGTCGTGGTGACGGTGCCGGCCTTCGACTGCCAGCCCTGCACGAGGCCACCGTCCTGGGTCACCAGACGCCCGAGGCCGTCGACCGAGAACGATCCGGCACGGGTGTACAACTTCTCGCCACCCTGATCGATACCGAAGAAGCCGTCGCCCTGGATGGCGAAGTCGGTCGAGCGGTTGGTGCGTTGGAGAGCACCCTGGCTGAAGCTCGACGTAATGGCGGAGATGCGCGAACCGAGGCCGACCTGAGTCGGGTTCGAACCACCACTGTTGACACTGGCTGCGCCAGCACCACGAAGGGTCTGGCTGAGCACCTCACTGAAGACCACGTTCGAGCCCTTGAACCCGGTGGTGTTGATGTTGGCGATGTTGTTGCCGACGACGTCCATCATCGTCTGGTGATTACGCAGACCGGAGATGGCTGCGAACATGGAACGGAGCATTGCGGGTGCCTCCTGTGGCGGTGACTGGCTGGGGGATTTGGTAGGGGAACTTGGGTTGGGAGTTGGAGCTTGGGAGCTAGGCGGTCGGTGTGACTGAGATGTCGCTGATCTGGTCGAGCGTGGTCTCGTAGTTGCCGACCTTGAGCTTCACGCCATCCGCAGTGGGCGAGGCGCTGGACACGATGCCGGTGGTCGTCGTGCCATTCGGCAGGGCGAACGTGACGGTGCGACCCAGCAGTCCAGCGCCCGTCATCACGCTCGAGGTCCGAGCGCTGGCGGTGATGGCGCTCGTCAGCTCCTCGAGCTTCTCGACCTGAGTGAACTGCGCGGTCTGCGACATGAACGACTGCGGATCGGTCGGCTTGAGGGGATCCTGGTACTTGAGCTGCGCCACCAGGAGCTTGAGGAACGTGTCCTTGTTGACGGCATTGTCCGATGCCCCGCCAGTGGCTGACGCGGTGGCCGTGCCCTGCATCTGGGAGGAGTTGAGCGCGGCGACGACTGAGGAGTTGGTCATGGTGGTGTCCTAGAGATCGAGGTCGAGTCGGTCCGTCGAGACGGAGCGGGTGGGGCGGGAGAGTCCGGAGCGGGGCTGCGTCGACGTCACGGTGGGCGACGAGAGAGGACGGGAGGCGGTCGGTGTGGCGTTGTCGTCGGTGTCGCTGCCCGAACCCGACGTGTT
>JBBQLA010000440.1:0-3153 GCA_038327485.1 Acidimicrobiales bacterium | reverse complement strand
GAGCGACGCGGCGCGGTCGTTGCGAATCCTGGAGGTGATCCAGGCGCGGGTGAATTCGTAGTTGAGGATCAAGGCTCGCGGCTTTCGTGCTCGGCTGGTGTTCGGTGGCTCTGGTGCTGGGTGAGATATCGGTTAACTGACAGGTGGCCTTGAGTGGTTTCGGATGGAGATTCCGTTCGCACCGTTCACCGGGCGCGAAAATGGCCGGGTCCAGCAGGACCCGGCCATCTTCTGGAGATTCAGTTCGTCAGATGGACGAGCTGATCGAGCTGAAGTTCGAGCTGGCCTTCTTGCCCAGCTGGGTCACGGCGAGGATGCAGACGACGGCGATGAGGGCCACGAGGAGGGCGTACTCCACCAGGGAGGCTGCACGCTCGTTGCGGATCTTGGCCGACAGCCAGGCGGAGATGAATTCGTGGGAGAGGATCATGATGGAGACTTTCTTGTCTGGTGCTTCGGGTGGTTGTGGTGCTTCGGGGTGACCGCCGTTCCGCCTCGTCGGCGTCCCGTTGTTCGTCCCAATTGCTTTGGTACCGGAGATGACCCTCTGACCAAATAGGTCATCCGGCCCCTTGGGTTCCTGGGGCCGAATCCGGACCCGCTTTCTCTATCGGTCAAGTGCGGCGCAGCGCTTGAGCGAAATTCGCGTCGAGAATCGCGGGTCCTCTACGATCTGACGGGCCGTCAGAAATCGGCCGGCCACGGGTCGGCCAGCAGAGAGGTGGATCGTCATGGGAATGCTCGATGGGAAGGTCGCGATCGTCACGGGCGCGGGCCACGGAATCGGTCGGGGTCACGCCATGGAGCTGGCCAAACACGGGGCCACCGTGGTGGTCAACGATGTCGGGGGATCGGTGTCGGGCGAAGGCGCAGGTCGCGATGCCGACCTCACCGTCAAGATCATCGAGGATCGCGGCGGAAAGGCATCGTCGGACTACGCCGATGTGGCCGATGACGACGCGGTCGGGGCGCTCTTCGCCACCACGGTCGAGCAGCACGGCAGTGTTGACATCGTCGTGAACAATGCCGGCATCGTGCGCGACTCGGTCATCTGGAACATGAGTCCCGACGATTTCGACGCAGTCATTCGGGTGCACCTTCGTGGCACCTGGATCCCCTGTCGCCACGCCGCGCTGCACTGGCGCGAGGTCAACAAGGCCACCGGGGCGCCGGTCGGCGGCCGCATCATCAACACCATTTCCGGCGCCGGCCTCACCGGTAACTTCGGCCAGACGAACTACGCGCCGGCCAAGGCGGCCATCGCCGGCCTCACCCAGACACTGAGCCTCGAGCTCCATCGGCTCGGTGTCACGGTCAACGCGGTCGGCCCCGCCGCCGCCACCCGAATCACCGCCACCATGCCCAACGCCCCGGCGGTGGTCGAGGCCGACGAGATCCCCGACGACGAGTGGAACCGCATGGATCCCTCGGTGTCCTCGCCCCTGGTGGCATGGCTGGCCTCATCGGAGGCCGATCACGTGACCGGCCAGATCATCCGTGCGGTCGCCGAGAACATCATCTGGATGAACGCGTGGTCCGATGGCGCCACCCTGAGCAACGGCGGCAAGCGATGGGACGCCACCAAGCTCGGCACCCAGCTGGCCACCGACATCTTCAAGACCCGCGCCCCCGGCCTGCGCTACTGAGCGGTCGGTGAACCTCCGCGAACTGCTCGTCAGTCGGCTCAAGGCGCTCGGGGTCACCCGAGTCGTCGGGGCGGCGCCATTGGTCGCCGCCGATGCCCCGCCCGAGCTGCGCCTGGGTCACATCGCCATCGATGACGAGGATCTGGCCTGTCTGATCGCAGACACCGACGGACGCATCAAGGGCGGGTTCGGCGCGGCGTTGCTCTCGGGGGGAATCCTTCACCTGTCATCGCAGCCAGCGGGACGATCCCCCGTGCACAGCGTTGCGTCGGCGGAAGAATTGTTGGCCGCGCTGGCGCTCGTGTCGCCGACCCGAGCGCCGTCCACGCTGGCGATCCACCTCGATCTCGACCTCGACGAGCCCGTCTCCGATGACCTGGTGGCCCCCGAGTCGGAACGGGCGGTGCTGCTGTGCCTCGACGAATCCATCAGTGACATGACGATCGCGGTCGTGGTCGGTCCGGGCGTTGTTCGGGCCGGAGCGGTCGAGGGTCTCGGGCTGTTCGCCGATCAGCTCGGCGTGTCGGTGTTCAACACGTGGGGCGCGAAGGGGGTGTTCCGGTGGGACGATCCCCGACACGGCGGCACCATCGGTCTGCAGGCGCTCGATCTGGTGCTGGCCGGGATCGACGGCGCCGACATCGTGATCACCAGCGGCCTCGATCGCGACGAACTCGGCGACGATCTGGCCGGCTTCACGGTGCAGGATGTCGAGCCCGCCAACCTCGCGGCGCTGGCGGCGCACTGGACCCGCCGCCCCCACGTGGGGCGTCCCCCCCTGTACGACGCACTGGCGGCGGTCACCGTTCCGGCCTACGAGGACGACTCGGTCCCGCTGACCGCCGCTCGGGCCGCGTTGCACCTGTCGGGTGTGGTGCTCGACGGGGGGATCGTGGTGGCCGACCCCGGGTTGGCCGGCTTCTGGGTGGCTCGAGCTTTTCCCACCGGCAAGCCCGACACGGTCTTCGTGCCGGCGTTGGCGTGCGACGGGTTCGCCGCGGCGGCGTCGCTGCTGAGCGCGATCGACGGTCGACCATGCCTCGCCGTCACCGACGCGTTCGACCCCACGACCGAGGCGGTGCTCGGGCTGGCCGAGACACTCTCACTCGGTGCCACGGTCCAGGTCTGGGGCGACGACGGCGGCTCGATCAGCACGGCTGCGGACCACGTCGAGTTGTGCTCGACGCAGCTCAGCTCGCCGTCGGTCCGCATCGACGACGTCCCCGTTCGCCTCGACCCGACGGTGCTCACGGCCGTTGCCGGCCCGATCTCCGCTTGGGGTGGAGTACGCAATAACTAGAACGCGTTCTGATTTCGTGCCACGATGACCGATCAGGAGGGATTCGTGGCACTGACGCACAGCCAGGTGGCTCGGCAGGAACGCATGCTCGAGGTCACGGCGCGCCTGGCCACCGATGGCGGCCTCGACGCCGTTCAGATGCGCACCGTCGCGGCGGAAGCCGACGTGGCCCTGGGCACCCTGTACCGCTACTTCCCCTCCAAAGAG
>JBBQLA010000439.1:0-3153 GCA_038327485.1 Acidimicrobiales bacterium | reverse complement strand
AGCGAGCGATGGGACTGTGGTCTGCGACTCGATCGTCGTCGGAGCTGCCAACGCCTCGACCGACGAGGTGGTGGAGATGGGAACGGTCGTGGTCGTGGCCTTCGATTTGACGGTGCTCCGTGCCCGGGCGGTGGTGGGCGCGATCGTCGGGGTGGGCGCTGCGGTGGTCTGTGGCGTCGTCGGGGTGACCGCCTCGGTGGTGGCGACCGCTGTCGGATCGAGCACGGTGGACGTCGGGCCCTGTGCGAGAACGGTCGGTGCCACGAGGGCCGACGCGACGAGAATCAACGCCGAGCACACGAGGGCCCGGACCGCTGTCCGCCGCGGCGTGGAACGGCGGCGGAGCGGGGTCACAGGGCAGATCGTTGCAGCCAGGCGACGCTGATGCCAGAACACCGTCGGTCACACCTGATGGGCGGGGCACCACACGGTCGTCCGTCCGCCGACCGTCGTGCGGTCGAGTGCTCGACCACAGCGGGGGCACACGCCACCACCGGCCCGGAGCGACTGCAGTGCTCCGGTGTGCGAACCACCCGCTGCGGTCAGCTCGCCGATCGATGCTCGGACCGACTTCGTGAGACGGCGAAGGTCTCGATCGTCGATCGAGTCGCCGGTCCGCCGAGGTGACAACGATGCCCGCCACAGCGTGTCGTCGGCGATGAGGTTGCCGATACCGGCAATTCGAGCCTGGTCGAGCAGCCGAGCCTTCAACGCCACCGGCCCTGCAATGGCCAAGCGCAATGCGGCAGGCGTGATCGTCGCGGCATCAGGTCCGAGACGGGTGAGATCGGGGTCCAGCTCGACTCCGCCCAAGCGGCGGGGATCGCTGATGTGCATCTCGCCGCCGCCGTCGAAGGCGAATCCGACACGGTTCCACGCCGGGTCGTGGCGATGGCTCGAGTACTCGAGTCGCTCGATGATCGAACCGCCGTCGACCACCAAGCGGCCGGTCATGCCGAACCGCAACCCCAGCGTGGGGCGGTCCGCCAAGTCCACCAGTAACAGCTTGCCGTGGCGGCGGACCGCTTCGACGGTGGCGCCGGTCGCGACCTCGATGAGCATCGCTGCGTCGAGGCCTCCCTTGAGGTACCAGGCATCGGGGGCGTCGACCGTCGCGATGCGACGCCCCACAGCTACAGCGGCAGCCTGTCGATAGAACTCGATCTCGATGAGCTCAGGCACTGCTCAGCAGTCGGCCGCCGCGGCCAAGGCATCCAGCACGTCGGCCACCACGTCGTCGGGATGCTCGAGTCCCATCGACATACGGATGGTGCCAGGACTGATGCCGGCCTGGGCCAGCTCCTCGGGAAGCAGCCCGACGTGTGTCGTCGATACGGGGTGAGTGACGAGCGTTTCCGGCCCGCCGAGGCTGGTGGCGAGCTGGGCGATCTTCGTTGACTCGGCGAAGCGACGGCCAGCTTCGATGCCACCACACACGTCGAAGGTCAGCAGCCCTCCGGTCAACGACATCTGACGTTCGACCAGTTCGCGTTGGTGGAAGTCGGCCAAGCCCGGGTATCGCACCGCCGTCACGCGCGCGTCGGCGACGAGAACCTCGGCCAGTTGTTGTGCCGTTTCGGTCTGTTGACGCAACCGCACCGCGAGGGTGCGGAGCCCCCGAAGACCGCCGAGCGCGTCGAACGGCGAGGCGTTGGCGCCTTGCAGCACCGCGTAGCCCCAGATCCAGTCGAGCAGTTCAGCGCTGCCGGCGACCACCCCGAGCGTGACGTCGTTGTGCCCGCCGATGGCCTTGGTCGCCGAGTGCAGGACCAGATCCACGCCGTGGCGCAGCGGCTGTTGGCCCAGCGGCGTGGCGAACGTCGAGTCAACCACGGTCATGGGTCCGGCGATGGCGCCCAGGCGGTCGAGGTCGACCAGATCGAGACGCGGGTTGGCCGGGGTCTCGGCGAGGCACAGCACCGTCTTGCCGGGGCGTATCGCGGCGTCCCACGCGTCGGGATCGGTGCCGTCGACGAAGGTGACGTCGATGCCGAACCGGGGACACACAGCCGTGAGAAGCAACTGTGTTCCGCCGTAGAGCTGGTGTTGGGAGACGATGTGGTCGCCGCGTGAGCACAGGCCCATGACGACTGCGCTGATCGCGCCCATCCCCGACGAGAACGCCCGGGCCGATTCGGCTCCCTCGAGATCGGCCATTGCCGACTCGAACGCGCTGACCGTCGGATTGCCGTAGCGCGAATAGAAACGGTCGGCCCGAGCCGAGGTCGCCATGCGCCGCGCATCATCGAGCGTCGGCGTGACGAAGGCGGAGGTGGCCCACAACGTCGGCGCCAACGCCGGGTCGTCATCGCTGCGACCGGCGCGGACGGCCCGGGTCTGGAGGTGCTGTTCCTCGTTCGTCATTGCGGTCTCCGCTTTCGTGTCCCGGCTGTCATCTCGTGGCTCGTCTCAGGCTGTCGTCTCGGCGGCGCTGTCGAGGAATGCCTCGACGAGCGGGCTGATCTGCAGTGCTTCGATCAGGAACCCATCGTGTCCGTCGTCGCTGTCGATCTCGTAGAAGCCCACCCGCCGGCCTTCGGCCCGCAGGCCATCGCGAAGCGATTCCTGCTGACTCGGTGGGTACAGGATGTCGCTGCGGATACTCATCACCATCGTGGGAGCAGTGATTCGCCGCAACGCCTCGCCAACGCCATTGCGCCCCCGACCGAGATCGTGCAGGTCCATCATCTTGTTGAGTCGGAGGTAGCTGTTGGCGTCGAATCGACGGACCAACTTGTCGCCGTGATAGTCGAGGTATCCCTCGACGTCGAAGCGTTGATCCAACGAGAAGGTGCCCGCGGCGTCCAGCGGGTCCACGAGATGACGCCCGAACTTCTGGTCGAAGGCCGCCTCGGATCGGTAGTGGATCTGGGCGATCTGACGGGCCAGAGCGAGACCACGGCTCGGGCCGTGTCCCTCGGCTTGGTCGTAGTAGTCGCCTCCACAGAAACCGGGGTCGGATTGGACGGCGCGTCGCCCGACCATCGACCACGCAATTTGCTGCGCGGAAGCTGCGGCGGTGGTGGCGATGGCGACCAGCGCGGCGACCCGCTCGGGAAACATGACGGCCCACTCGAGCGCTTGCATCCCACCCATGGAGCCGCCGACCACCGCCGACCAGCGGGCGATCCCGACGTGATCAGCGAGCAGCGC
>JBBQLA010000438.1:0-3153 GCA_038327485.1 Acidimicrobiales bacterium | reverse complement strand
AGTCGGAATAGCGCGCCAACGAGATGACCACCAGCGGCGCGCCCATCTGACACAGCGTGTAGCCGAAGCGCCACCAGTACATGACGGACGAGTCGTTCCACGATCTGTTGGTCGTGAAGCCCAGCTCCTTGGGTTCGATGGGGAACCACCAATGAGCGAACCCGACCGCACGCGGATCCGCGTTGGTGAGCTTGACCAGCGGCTTGTGGATCAGCCCCATCGAGGTCGTGAGCGCCACAGCGATGAACAGCAGACCGACCGTGGCGCCGGCGAGGAACTTCTTGCGGTGCTTGACCATGAACTCTTCGGTCAGATGTGCGTTGACGAATGCGGCCAGCACGCCCCACAACAGTCCGTCCGGGCGCTGCAACCACAGCAACCGCGGCCCGGGATGAGCGGTGTAGCGGCACAGCGCGATGGTGACCGCGGCGGCCAGGAAGATTCCCATGGCCAACTTGACCCGCTCGCTGCGTCTCAGCACGAAGATCATCAGCGGAACGATGACGAGATAGAACTGCTCCTCGATGGACAGCGACCACAGGTGGCCGAAGATCACCAGCGGGATCTTCCCGGCGTAGACCAGCCCGTAGCCGACGGGGTAGAAGTTGTGGTTCGTGAAGGTCGCGGTGGCGGCGATCTCTCGCAACAGCTCTGGCAGCAACAACACCTTCTTGCCGTGATCGTCGAGCCCGCCCGACAGGTCGACCAACGCCATGATGACGAAGGCGAAGATGAACAGCGTCCACATGCTGGGTAGCAGTCGGAACGCCCGGCGTGAATAGAACTTCTTCACGTCGATGCGCTCGTTGCGGCCGTGCTCCTGGATGAGCAGCGTGGCGATCAGGAACCCACTGATCACGAAGAACAGGTCGACCCACACTGCGAACGACTCGGTGTACTCGTTGACGGCGTGGCCGAGCATGACGCCGATGACGCCGATGCCACGCAGACCGTCGAGGCCACCGGCGAAGCCGAGGCGGGGTGCGCGGGACATGAATGGCTCGTGTGTCTTGCCCCCCGACGACATGGTTCGAGATGGTACACACCGAACCGGCGGTGCCCCTTTTCCCGAAGCGTGTCGGCCGGCCCCTCAGCTGCGGTTCTGGGCGGCCTTGCGATCGGCGACTCCCAGCCGCCGTTGGATCACTGCGCTGAGGTTCGGGGCGACCATACCGAGCGTCGACGCCAGACGGAGTTCGAGCGGTGCGACGAAGAGTTCGGCCCGGTTCTTCTCGATGGCCTCCACCACCGCCATCGCCACGTCCATCGGTGACTTCGTTCGGACGCCAGGCGGCAGATCGATGGGCGAGTCGGCGAACATTCCGGCGTCGCGGATGAACCCGGGCTCGACCAGCGTGAGCCCGACGCAGGTGTCGTGGAGGTCCTGACGGAAACTCAGGGCGAAGCCGCGCAACCCGAACTTCGTGGCGTTGTACATCGACGTGTTCGGCGTGGCAGCGAGTCCCGAGAGCGACCCGATCAACACGACGTGTCCGGCAGCGCCCGAAGCGATGCGAGCCGCGGCGAAGCGGCGGGTGAGGTGGATCGGGGACCGAAGGTTGACGTCGATGACCCGGTCGATCGCCGAAGCGTCGAGCTCGAGCAGGCCGTCGGTGCCGATGCCGGCGTTGTTGACGAGAATGTCGATGTCGGCGAGCAGATCGCCGAGCCGATCGACATCGGCCCGCACCGCAAGGTCGGCGACCACGACCTCACCTCCGAGTTCGGCGGCGAGCGCGCCCATCGCCGACTCGTTTCGACCGGTGAGCACGACCTCGGCGCCCCGATGCGCCAGCTCGGAGGCGATGGCCGTGCCCAGACCGCCCGCCGCGCCGGTGATGAGTGTCCGCTTGCCGCTGATGTCCATCGGGCGAAGCTAGTTGCGCGTCATCACCAGCGGCCGAAGCCGACTCCCAGGATGCGCCGCGCCACGGCCTTGGAGACGAGGTCCCTGGCGGTGTGAGGGATCGACAACGGCTCGGGGCTGGGGTCGGGCTTGCCCGGTTGATCGGCGAGCCCAACCACGAGCGTGACGCCCCGTTCGGGGCCGACATAGGCCAGCTCGAGGCGGGACTCGTCGCGGAACTTGGTGATTCGGAGACCGCCGGTGCCGCGACCCTTGGTCGGGATCTCCGCCGCGTCGGTCACCTTGGCCGTCTGGCGATCGGTGACGGTGAACACGATGCAGTCGTCGCCGCTGGCGGGCCCTGCGGCAACGACGGTGGCGCCGTCGGTCAACTTCATGCCGGCGACACCGCCAGCTCCCCGGCCCTGCACCGAGACCGACGCCACTTCGCATCGCATGGCCTGAGCGTTCGACGAGACAGCGATGACCTCGATGCCGTCGGGCGCCGCGAACGCGGCGATGACCTCGTCGCCGGGCTTGAGCCCGATGACGGGCTTGCCATTGGCGGTCCCGCACACCTCGTCGACGGTGATCCGCTTCATCACGCCTTGCGCGGTGACCAACAGGATCGGCGGCACAGGTGCGGCTGGCTGAGCCAGGAGGTCGTCGTGCGCCGGTGCCGTGGGCGGGGGAGTGACGAGCGTGAGGAGTTGCTCACCCTTCTCGGTGGTGAACGCTTCGGACACGGCGATGCCGCGACTTCGTCCCGTGACCTCCCCGATCGCCAGGGCCGGGGCGACGAGGGCGCGGCCGCGGTTGGTGATGGCGATGACCGGTCGATGCGTGGATGTCTCGACGCGGGCCAACAACACGTCGTGGCGACCGAACTGCGAGGCCTTCGGACCGTCGATCGGCTCGCGTCCGACCACACCTGACGCGCTCAACGCGATCACGCACGGCTCGTCAGCGTCGTCGCCGTCGTCGAGCATGGCTTCGAGGCTGACGTCATCGATGGCGTCGGGCAGCACGATGCGGGTTCGGCGGTCTCGTCCGAACTTCTCGGTGAGCTGGTCGAGCTCCTTGATCACGATGGTCCGCCGACGCTGCTCGGAGGCCAGGATCTTCTCCAGCTCGGCGATACGGGCGTTCAGCTCGTCGCGCTCCTCGACCAGCTTCAGCTTCTCCAACGCGGTGAGTCGACGCAGCTGCATGTCGAGGATGTGGGTGGCCTGGATGTCCGACAGGGACAGCTCGGCCATGAGTCGGGTGCGGGCCTGATTGGCGTCGTCGGAGGTGCGGATGATCGA
>JBBQLA010000437.1:0-3166 GCA_038327485.1 Acidimicrobiales bacterium | reverse complement strand
CACCCAGATTCCGACGTGGTCGAGGGACTCGATCAGAGGCACAGCGGCCGCGCCCATCGCCAGAAGCGCGATGAAGGCGGTGCGGCGCGCCCCCGGCCACGGCGCGGCGCCGTCGACTTCGAGGCTCGCCTCGGCCAGATCCGCCAACGTGGTCCGCGAGATGGCCACTCCGTGTCGCGCCGCTTCGGTCGATACCACCAGCGCTGCAGTGAGCGGATCGACCACCGGCACAGCCGGGTCGGCGCGCAGCTCACCATCCACCACGGTCAACCCGTCGATGACCGGCTGGGACTGGCGCGACGACCGACCGAACCGCGGGCGCCGATCGATGAGGCCACCGATTCGCCGCCAGGTGTCATCGCTGATCCAGGTGATCGAGCGCGCGGCGTCGGAGATGCGGGCCATCAGCTCGTCGGCGGAACCGTCGCCGAGCCCTTCGGCCACCGCGTCCTGTTCCTGCAGGTGCAACACGTTGGAGGTGCGACCGGTCAAGCGCTGCAACTCGACTCGGGCCTCGAGCAACACCGTCTCGGCATCATCGAGCTGCATCGCGTCACCCGGCGTGAGGACCGGCTGCGCCAACTCCGCCCACCGCAAGGAATGCACGTCACGCAGCCCACCACGACCGTCCTTCAAGTCGGGTTCCAGCAGGAACGCCACCTCACCCGACGAACGCTGTCGAGTGGCGACCCGGTCGCCCATCTGGGCCAGCCACTTCTTGGAACCCGACCGCCACTGCTCGAGCGCCGCGGCCGACAGCCGTTCGGTCAACGACGAGTCGCCACCGAGATGACGCGAGCTCAGCAACGCGGTGGCGGTGTCGAGATCCTCTGCAGCCAAAGTCAGAGCCTCGGGCACGCGGAACACGCTGTGGCCGAGCTTCAGTCCGGTGTCCCAGATCGGGTACCAGATCCTCTCTGCCACCTCGGCCACGTCAGCGCGTCGATCATGGACCAGCATCACGTCGATGTCGCTGTGGGGACACAACTCCGCCCGCCCGTAGCCGCCAGTCGCCACCAACGCGATGCCCGCAGTCGCATCGCCCACCGCCGCATCGAAGAGCCCGGCGATCCAGCGGTCGACTTCGACACTGCGAGCTGCACACCATCTTGCACCCGTGATGCTCATGTCACGGAGCAGTTCGTCCTCAGGCCCGGCCATGACCAGAGGCTAGAGGCGCGCCCCCGACGCCCCGACACGCTCCCTGTTGGAAGTGGCGGCGAGCTGACCGGTTGCCCTGACAAGCTCGGGGTCATGGGTGAACACGGGTCGCAGAGCGGACTGCTGTACGAGTCGATCGGTGGGACCTACTCCGCCACCCGTTGTGAGGATCCCCGGATCCGAGCCGAGATCCACTCGGCCATCGGCGACGCGGAGCGGGTCGTGAACGTGGGGGCGGGAACCGGCAACTACGAGCCCGCCGATCGACTCGTCGTCGCCGTCGAACCGTCGACGGCGATGGTGTCGCAACGGGTTGGTCGCTCCCCGCTCGTGGTGCGAGCCCTGGCCGACGCCCTCCCGTTGAGGCACGGCTCGTTCGACGCGGCGCTGGCCATCCTCACCGTCCACCACTGGTCCGATGCCAGTGCCGGTCTGGCCGAGATGGGCCGGGTCGCGGCGCGCCAGGTGGTGTTCTTCTACGAACCGCTGCAGACGCACGGCTTCTGGGCGCTCGACTACTTCCCCGAGGCGCGCCAACTCCCCTCTGAGCTGAACCCGCCGGGCGAGGCCGCCATCAGAGCGGTGCTGCAGGTCGACGACGTCCGCACGGTGATGGTGCCCGCCGACTGCCAGGACGGCTTCGGCGCGGCGTATTGGCAACGCCCGGCGGCCTATCTCGACCCAGTCGTGCAGGCCGGGATGTCGTGGTTGGCACTCCTGTCCGACGAAGTGTTGCGACGAGGCTCGCAACGACTGCGTGACGACCTCGATTCAGGGGCATGGGACGCTCGCTACGGCGAGCTGCGTCACCAGGACATCTTCGACGGCGGCTATCGCATCGCGCTGTGTGGCTCGGGATCGCGATCATGAGCGAGCAACTGCGCGAGTTGGGCTTCTACACGTTGGCCGGACACGCGGCCTCGCCACGCGACGTGGTCGACGACGTGGCGGTGGCGGAGCGGATCGGGCTCGGTTCGGTGTTCATCTCGGAGCGCTTCAACACCAAGGATGCGCCCACCCTGAGCGGTGCGGTCGGTGCCGTCAGCACCACCCTGGGGGTGGCCACCGCGGCGACCAACCACAACACCCGACATCCGATGGTGACGGCGACGTTCGCGATGACCATGCATCGGCTGACCGAAGGACGGTTCGCCCTCGGCCTCGGCCGCGGCATCGCCCCGCTGTTCGAGGTGATGGGGCTGCCACAGGTGACGATGGCGCAGCTCACCGACATCATCGGCTTGCTGCGACGAATGTGGCGGGGCGAGATGATCTTCGGCCATGACGGACCCGCCGGCCGCTACCCCATGCTGTTCCTGGACCCTTCCTACGACGAAGAGATCCCGGTGCTGCTCACCGTGTTGGGCGAGCGCACCTTGGAGTTCGCCGGAGGCCTGGTCGACGGCGTCGTGCTGCACACCTTCTTCTCCGACGACACCCTCGCCACGAGCGTGGCCGCGGTTCGACGCGGCGCCGAGCGAGCGGGACGCGATCCCGACTCGGTACAGATCTGGTCGGTGTTGGCGACGGTCGGCGATCACCTGACCGAGGACCTGCGCCTCAAGAAGTTGATCGGGCGACTGGCGACCTACCTGCAGGGTTACGGCGACTTGATGGTGAGGGTGAACGGCTGGGATCCGGCGGCGCTCGAACGATTCCGAGCCGATTCGATGGTGGCGTCGTTTCCGGGCGCATTCGACGCGCTGGCCACGACCGACCAGCTCGAACACATCGCCTCCCTGCTCCCCGACGAATGGTTGGCCGCGTCGGCCACCGGCTCGAGCGAACAATGCGCTGCACGGGTGCTCGGCCAGTTCGACCTGGGCGCCACCGGCGTCATCCTCCACGGCGCCACCCCCACCGAGCTCGAGCCAGTGGTCGCGGCCTATCGCCACGTGCGCTCCATCACGAACTCGGACCCCTCACGGCCGGCGAACCCGGGCCGCGCTACTTGAGGATGTTCACGGCTCGAGCAATGACCAGCGCCACGGTCACCAACGAGACC
>JBBQLA010000436.1:0-3166 GCA_038327485.1 Acidimicrobiales bacterium | reverse complement strand
TTCCTCGAAGGTGCCTCCCATCCCGAGGAGTTGGTCGAGGAGGCCGGCCGTCTCGGTCTCGAGGCCTTGGCGTTGTGCGATCGCAACGGCTTCTACGGCGTGGTCCGTTTCGCCGAGGCGGCGCGCACGGTGGGGTTGCCGACGGTGTTCGGTTACGAGCTCGATGTCGACGGGCGTCCGCTGGTGATTCTGGCTCGTGATCCGGTCGGGTCCGCCCGGTTGGCCACAGCGATCAGTCGGGCGCAGATGGCGGGGGGGAAGGGTGCGCCGATCATCGACCTGGCGACCTTGACCGAGGTGATGGGTCGCGATCACCACGTGGTGCTCACCGGTTGTCACGATGCCGCGGTCCCGGCCGCGTTGGCCGCCGATGGTCCCGCCGCCGCTCGCCGCCAACTGGATCGCCTGGTCGACGTCTTCGGTCGCGACAACGTGGCCGTCGAGTTGTGGGACCACGGCGATCCCCTCGACTCGGCACGCAACGATGCGTTGGCGTTCGTGGCCGCGCAGAGCGGAGTGATCGCCGTGGCCACCAATGCGGTGCAGTACGCCACGCCGTCGCGTCGTCGCTTGGCCACTGCGCTGGCCGCGGTGCGTTCGCGCTCCAGCCTCGACGAGATCGAAGGCCGATTGTCCGCCGGCTCGGGAGCACACCTGCGTTCGGGGGCCGAGCAGGCCCGACGATTCGCCCGCTATCCCGGCGTCGTGGCCGCGGCGGCGCGCCTCGGCACCGAGTGCGCCTTCGATCTGTCACTGGTGGCGCCGTCGTTGCCGCCCTACCCCTGCCCGGCCGACTCGACGGGTCAGCCACTCGACGAGATGGCCTTCTTGCGTCAGTTGGTACGTCAGGGCGCTTCGCAGCGCTATGGGGCGCCCGGCACCGACCAGCTGGCCGACTACGTGGCGGGGAACCGACGAGATCCCTACGCGTCGTTGTCCCACGAGCTCGATCTGATCGAGTCGTTGGGGTTCCCCGGGTACTTCCTGATCGTGTGGGACATCGTCGACTTCTGCGTGCGGTCCGACATCTTCTGCCAGGGACGCGGGTCGGCGGCCAACTCGGCGGTCTGTTACGCCCTGGGCATCACCAACGCCGACGCGGTGGGTCTCGGTCTGTTGTTCGAACGGTTCCTGTCACCCGAACGTGACGGACCGCCCGACATCGACATCGACATCGAGTCCGATCGTCGCGAGGAGGTCATCCAGTACGTCTACGAACGCTACGGACGGACCCGCGCCGCGCAGGTCGCCAACGTCATCACCTACCGAGCCAAGTCGTCGGTGCGTGATATGGCTCGGGCGTTGGGGTTCGCACCTGGCCAGCAGGACGCCTGGTCCAAGGAACTCGATCGGTGGTCGGGTCTGCCCGAACCGGGCCGACAACAAGCCGAAGAACTGACCATGCCGCACGCCGTGTTGGATCTGGCCCGCGAGGTCGAGCACTTTCCTCGACATCTCGGCATCCACTCGGGGGGCATGGTGATCTGCGATCGACCCGTGATCGAGGTGTGCCCCACCGAGTGGGCCACCATGGCGAACCGCTCGGTCCTGCAGTGGGACAAGGAGGACTGCGCTGCGGCCGGCCTGGTCAAGTTCGACCTGTTGGGCCTGGGCATGTTGTCGATGCTGCACTACGCCGTTGATCTCATCGAGCTGCATCGAGGCGTGCGGGTCGACCTGGCGCTGCTTCCCCAGGAAGATGAGGTCTACGAGATGATGTGCCGGGCCGACACCATCGGGGTGTTCCAGATCGAGTCCCGAGCCCAGATGGCCACGCTGCCCCGACTGCGGCCCAAAGAGTTCTACGACCTGGTGGTCGAGGTGGCGCTCATCCGTCCTGGCCCAATCCAGGGCGGTTCGGTGCACCCGTACATCCGTCGCCGCAACGGCCTCGAGCCGGTGACGTACCTGCACCCGCTGTTGGAACCGTCACTGAAGAAGACCCTGGGCGTGCCGCTGTTCCAGGAACAACTCATGCAGATGGCCATCGACGTGGCCGGGTTCAGTCCCGCCGAAGCCGACCAATTGCGCCAGGCCATGGGGTCGAAGCGGTCGCGTGAACGCATGGAGCAGCTCAGCCATCGGCTCTACGAGGGCATGGCCGCCCGAGGAATCACCGGTGAGATCGCCACGCAGATCTTCGACAAGCTGGCCGCCTTCGCCAACTACGGCTTCCCCGAGAGCCATTCGGTCAGCTTCGCCTACCTCGTGTACTCGTCGTCATGGATCAAGTACCACGAGCCGGCAGCGTTCTGCGCGGCCTTGCTCAACGCGCAACCCATGGGCTTCTACTCGCCGCACACCATCGCGCAGGATGCTGCTCGACACGGTGTCACCGTTCGCACCCCCGACATCAACGCCAGCGACTGGAACGCCACTCTGGAACCCGACCCCACCAGCGACGGGGGTCTGGCGGTCCGGATGGGTGTCGGATCGGTGCGGGCCGTCGGCGACGACATGGCCAAACGCATCGCTGCCGGTCGGCCCTACCTCAATGTCGAGGAGGTGGCCCGGGCGTCGCAGGCCACTCGGCCCCAGCTCGAGGCGTTGGCCACTGCCGGCGCGTTCGAGTGCTTCGATCTGGATCGGCGGCGGGGATTGTGGACGGCGGGAGCCGCCGCCGAGTCCCGTCCGGACCGGCTGCCCGGCACTGCCACCGGCATGGACGCACCGACCTTGCCGGGCATGTCGCGACAGGAGGAAGCCATCGCCGATCTGTGGGCGACGGGAGTGGCGCCCGACGGGCACCCCACCCGGTTCCTACGCGACGAGCTCATCGCGGCCGGAGTGACGACATCGGCCGGGTTGGCCGCCCACGAGCCCGGTTCCAAGGTGATCGTGGCCGGTGTGGTCACCCATCGGCAACGTCCTGCCACCGCGGGAGGCACGATGTTCATCAATCTCGAGGACGAATCCGGCCTCATCAACGTGGTGTGTTCACTTGGGTGTTGGCGGCATCACCGCAAAGTGGTGAGGGGGGCGCCGGCACTCCTCATCCGGGGGAGGCTGGAGCGCTCCGAAGGGGTGACCAACGTGATTGCCGAACGGATCGAACCGTTGCCGGTTCCGGCGTCGGTGGCCTCTCGCGATATCAGTTGAGTGGTGTGGCGCTCGGATCACGGCTACAGAATGGGGCAGTGGGGGCCGATGAATGACGGTGGTGATG
>JBBQLA010000435.1:0-3174 GCA_038327485.1 Acidimicrobiales bacterium | reverse complement strand
GCGTGTCGACCTTGATCAGCTCGCCCGGTTCGATGAACAACGGCACCTGCACCACCAGACCGGTGGTCAGGGTGGCCGGCTTCTTGGCACCGGAAACGCGGTCTCCCTGCACCCCGGGCTCGGTGGCAGCGATGGTCAGCTCGACCGAGGCGGGCAGGTCGACACCGATGATCTCGTCGCCGTACATCATCAGGACGGCCATAGCGGATTCGACCAGGTAGTTGGTGGCATCACCGAGGGTGGCCGGAGCCACGGTCATCTGGTCGTAGGTGGCGTTGTCCATGAACACGTAGTTCTCGCCGTCGCTGTAGAGGTACTGCATCTCGCGCTTGTCGATCATGGCCCGCTCCATACGCTCGCCGGAGCGATAGGTGCGCTCGATCACGGCGCCGGTGCGGGCGTTCTTCAGGGTGGTACGCACGAAGGCGCCACCCTTGCCCGGCTTGACGTGCTGGAACTCGACGATGCTGAACAGCCCCTCATCGAGATCGATCGTGATCCCGTTCTTGAAGTCTGCCGTCGAGATCTGGGTCATGTCGTCCTCTGGATGGGTTGAAATTCGAGCCGTGGTTGGCTGGTTCAGGCCGCGGTGAGCGATGCGGTCTTGGGGCTGAGCGTCAAGGCCTCAGCCCCGGATTCGGTCACGACGAGGGTGTCCTCGATGCGAACTCCACCGTGATCGGCCAAGTACACACCTGGCTCCACGGTGACGACGTGACCGGGGGCGAGCGTAGCAGTCGAGGTCGTTCCCACTCTGGGGGCCTCGTGGATGTCCAAGCCCACGCCGTGACCGGTGCCGTGGGTGAAGAAGTCGGCCCAACCGGCCTCGGCGATCACCTCACGGCAGGCGTCGTCGATCGCCTTGGCGGTCACGCCCGGGGCCACCAGCGCAGCTCCCGCCGCCTGCGCGGCGCGAACCACCTCGTACATGCGGTGTTGGGTGTCGCTGGCCGATCCGACCTGGACAGTGCGGGTCATGTCGGAGTGGTACTGCTCGACCAGCGCGCCGAAGTCGACGACCACCAGATCGCCGTCGATGACGGTGCGTCGGGCCGGCCGATGATGAGGCCGGGCTCCGTTCGGCCCGGAGGCCACGATGGTCTCGAAGCTGACGTCGGCCGCGCCCATCCGACGCATGGTGGTGTCGAGCTCGAGCCCGAACTCCTGCTCGGTCGGGCCGTCGGCCAACATCGGGCGCACCGAGGCGAATGCCGCATCGGCGATGCGGCAGGCCTCGCGGATCCGGTCGATCTCGCCGGGGTCCTTCACCTCGCGCAGGCCCTCGACCAACCCTGTGGTCGCCGACAGCGTGGCCGTCGGAAACCAGTCGGTGGTGTAGCGGCCGTGGTCGGCCCAGGTCACGTGCTCGGCTTCGAGGCCGAGCCGCCAGCCCCCCGACACCGCGGCGGACACGAGGTCCTTCTGCTTCTCGTTGGCGATCTCGATGCGGGCGCCCACGCCGGCGGCTGCCAGCTGGGCGACGGACTGGTCGCCGTAGCGGCCGTCGGTCACGAACAGGGCGTCATCGGACGTGACGAGGAGCATGGCGGCGCTTCCGGTGAAGCCGGTGAGATAGGCAATGTTGGTGAGGTGCGTCACCAACAGCGCATCGACCTGGGCGCCGTCGAGCAGCGAACGCAGCCGGTCGAGCCGGCCTGCGGTCTGGGTGGGTCGAAGGTCGGTCACCGGGCCTCCAGCAACGTGGCGACCGCTTCGACTGCGAGGCGGTACCCGTCACCCTTGAACCCGGAGATGATGCCGGTCGCGACCGGCGAGAGGACCGACGTGCGCCGCCACGGTTCGCGACCATCGGGATTGGAAATGTGCAGCTCGACGATCGGTTGGTCGTAGGCGGCCAGCGCGTCGTGAATGGCCCACGACGAGTGGGTGAAGGCGGCGCCGTTGATGATGATGGCGGACGTCGTCGTGCGGGCGGCGTGGATGGCGTCGACCAGGACGCCTTCGTGGTTGGACTGCAGGTGATCGAGCGTGAGCCCGAGCCTGATCGCGGTCACACGGGCGGTGGCCACGTGATCGTCGAGGTCCTCGATGCCGTAGAAGTGCGGCTCGCGGGAACCGAGCAGGTTCAGGTTGGGGCCGGACAGCAGCAGGATCGGCAGGTCGCTCACACTGCGAGGCTATTTGGTCGTCGCGCCGGATGGACGCACGAGATCGAGGGCGGCCCGCAGATCCGATTCGCTCAGGTCGGTGACCCGCTCGACGCCGTTCGGCCCGTCGAGCACGAAAGTGACCTGCCGGGTGGCCTTCTTGTCACGGCCGAACAGGCCGAGGAGCTCGTCGTCGGAGAGCCCCTCGGGGATCACCATGGGCAGGTCGTACGCGCCGACCACCCTGCGATGTTCCGCCACCGCCGAGGCATCGATACGCCCCATCAGGTGCGCGAGTTCTGCCGCGTAGATGAGGCCGATGGCCACCGCTTCGCCATGACGAAGCTCGTGGTCGGAGGCGATCTCCAGTGCGTGAGCCAAGGTGTGCCCGTAGTTGAGGATTGCTCGTCGCCCTCCCTCGCGCTCGTCGGACGCGACCACCTCGGCCTTGATCCGCACGCACTGTGCCACTCGTTCGTCGAGATCGAGCTCGTCGAGGCGACCTCCCCCCAGCCAGTGGTACTTCGCCAGCTCGCCAAGCCCGCAACGCAGCTCGCGAGGAGGGAGCGTGTCGAGCAGCTCGGTGTCGCAGATCACCGCGGAGGGCTGCCAGTAGGTACCGACGAGGTTCTTGCCCTCGGTCAGGTTCACGCCGGTCTTGCCTCCGATGGCCGCATCGATCTGTGCCAGCAGGGACGTGGCGACGTGCACCACCGGGAGCCCCCGATGGAACACCGAAGCGGCGAAGCCCGCCACGTCGGTCACGATGCCGCCACCGACTCCGACCACGCAGTCGGCCCGGGTGAACCCGGCCGCGGCGAACTCCGAGCACAGTCGCTCGATGGTGGCCAGGTTCTTGTATCGCTCGCCGTCCTCGACGAGGAAGACCTGGTGATCGACGCCGGGATCGACCTCGATGCCGAGGTGGGCCTGGGTGACGATCGCCACCCGTCGCACCCCGGTTGGGAGCAGCGTGGACAACTCGTGGCGCGCCCCGGCCCCCACGAGCACCGGATAGCTCCGGTCGCCGAGTGGCACGGTCACCTCGATCACGTCAGCGCCTCCA
>JBBQLA010000434.1:0-3176 GCA_038327485.1 Acidimicrobiales bacterium | reverse complement strand
GAGGTTTGCGATCGCGGCACCGCTCACGTCGGGCACGCTCATGCCCAACACCAGCGAATACACCAGGTTGCCGACGACCAGCGGCTTGCCCATGGGCGTCTCGTGCTCGGCGAACCAATTGTTGGTGTGGGTCGGGTGGTGGTTCATGGTGATCATGCAGAAGAGGTGGTCGTCGGCCTCGGTGATGGTCTTGCCGGGCCAATGCTGGTAGACGTCACCGACCTCGAAGTCCTCGAAATGGCGGCCGAAGGGTCGGTCATGGATGGTCACGGATCACCTCTGGTGGACACGAACGTCGGGGCAGGCTTCCATAGGACCACTCGCCGCGAGGAATCGACCGCGAACGGCCGGCGGAGCGGCGAACTCGCTCCGTCCTGGCGTTGATCGATCAGGCGCTGATGCCGACCTCGGCCAGCCATGCTTCGCTCGGCGTGGTGCCGGCGGCCACGAGGGCGCACCGCATGCAGTAGGGGCGCTTGGCGTGCCCGAAGGCGTAGACCAGGCAGGCGTCGCAGTACTCGTGCAGGCAGGTCCGGCAGGTACCGCTGGCGTGGCGCTGACCATGGGTCTCGCAGGGGTCCATGACGCTCCTCTGAAGTTGAGCTGCTCTCTCACGGTTGCAGGTGGACGGTGACGCTCGATATAGGACTTTTGACCCTTTCTCCTCGGTCCGCCTCGGATGGGCTGCGGCGGCTACCCATCGGTAACCTCTGACCATGACTGCTGATCTCTCCTCGGCCCAGACCGTGATCGACCTCGCGCACGACGTCGTCGACAGCGCGACCAGGGTGCTGGCCGCCGGTGGCTCGATCGACGACCACCAAGTGCTGGCCTACGACCTGGCCCATGCCGCCGCCGCCGTCGAGACCGGACGGGCCATGTTGATCTACGGCGCCAAGGGCGACCTCGAAGCCGACATGGCGTGCGCCTTCGTGGCCGACGCGGTGGCCGAACTGGCGACCAAGCTGTTCGGCCGGGAAGCCGACTGGGGAGTCGACATCGGCGCCCTCGACGAGACCCGTTCGTTCATCGCCACCTACCGGGCGCCGGCGTTTCTGGCGCGTCTGGCCGAAACGGAAGGACCCCGTCACCTCGACGCCGACTTCGAGTTGGTCCAGGACACGTTCCGCCGTTTCGCCGACGACAAGATCCGTCCGGTCGCCGAACACATCCATCGCTTCAACGAGGACATCCCCGAGACCATCATCTCCGGCCTGGCCGAGATGGGCGGCTTCGGCCTGTCGGTGCCGGCCGAGTACGGCGGTTACAGCGAGGGTGGCGAGAGCGAGTACATCGGCATGGTGGTGGCCACCGAGGAGCTCTCCCGTGGCTCGCTCGGCGTGGGCGGATCGCTGATCACCCGTCCCGAGATCCTCACTCGGGCGTTGTTGGCCGGTGGCACCGAGGAGCAGAAGCAGTCGTGGCTGCCACGGCTCGCCAGTGCCGAGGTCATGGCCGCCGTCGCCGTGACCGAACCTGACTTCGGATCCGACGTCGCCGGCGTGAAGGTCACCGCGACTCGCACCGACGACGGCGAGGGCTGGCTCATCAACGGCGTCAAGACCTGGTGCACCTTCGGCGCCCGGGCCGACGTGCTCCTGCTCCTGGCCCGCACCGACCCCGACCGCACCAAGGGCCACCGTGGCCTGTCGATGTTCATCGTTCCCAAGGAGCGCGGCGAGGGCCACGGCTTCGAGCTGGTCCAGCCGGCCGCGGGCGGAGCGTCCGGTGGGGGGAAGATGGAAGGCCGGCCGATCGACACCATCGGCTACCGGGGCATGCACTCCTACGAGGTCGCCCTCGACAACTGGTGGGTCCCCGCCGCCAACCAGATCGGTCTCGACGACGGTCTGGGGCGCGGCTTCTACTACCAGATGGCCGGTTTCGAGAACGGCCGGCTCCAGACCGCAGCACGGGCCATCGGCGTCATGCAGGCGGCCTACGAGGCTGCCCGCCAGTACGCGGCCGATCGCATCGTGTTCGGCCACCCCATCGGCGACTACCAGCTCACCAGGGCCAAGCTCGGGCGCATGGCCGTGCTCATCCAGGCGGCACGGCAATCGGCCTACGAGGTCTCGCGCATGATGGCGCGGGGCGAGGGTCAGCTCGAGGCGTCGATGGTCAAGGCGTACGTGTGCAAGGCGGCCGAGTGGGTCACCCGTGAGGCGATGCAGATCCACGGCGGCTTCGGCTACGCCGAGGAGTACAACGTCAGCCGGTACTTCGTCGACGCCCGCGTGCTCTCGATCTTCGAAGGCGCCGACGAGACGCTGTGCCTCAAGGTCATCGCCCGCCGCATGATCGACAACGTGAGCTGATCTGGCCCGCCCGTGGGGGCGGCCTGTAGGCGGGCTTCCGTGCGACTGTCGGCGGGCTTCAGGTCGGGGGCGCCCACGGCTTGGCCAGTACCGCGCGCAGCAGCGGCTCGAAGGTGCTCATCGGCTCGTTGTCGTACTCGGCGTCGAAGGAGACCTCGTCGTAGAGGGCGCAGAACTCAGCGGTCTGATCGAAGTACGGGCTGTCGCGGTACGCGTCGCGGGCGTTCGGATCGATCCCGAGGTGCGTGCCGTAGAAGTACACCTGGAACACCGGGTGATGGGCGAGCATCCAGTGGTTCGCCTCGGACACGAACGGCTTCATCACCGATGCGATCACGTCCCCGTGGTTGAACGGGCCGAGCGACTCGCCGATGTCGTGCACGAGCGCGCACACCACGTACTCGTCGTCCCGACCGTCGCGCCGGGCCCGCGTGGCCGCCTGCAACGAGTGCTCCAGCCGGTCGACGGGGTAGGCCGCGTCGGCAGACAGGTCGGCGAGCAGACCCATCAGCAGATCCGGGAGGGCCGCGATGTTCTCCTGGTGCACGCGCTTGAGCACCTCGAAGTCGTCGTCGCTGCCTTCGTCCATGCGCGCGAAGTGCATGTGCCCGATGTCGGGCGTCGTCGCCCGTGGCGTGGATGGGATCGAAGATGGGTCGCCGCTGTTCATGGGGAGAACGTAGCCAACCCGCCGGTTCCGAGTCGCTCCCGGTCGATCGGTTCCTCGGCGACGCCGAGGGCGACCGTGATCGACGGGTGGCCAGGCGAACGCGCGATCAGCCCTGCTCGATCGCCTCGATCGCCGCCGCGACCGCGAGGATCCTGCGCGAGTTGTCCACGTGGAGGTTCTCGACCATG
>JBBQLA010000433.1:0-3210 GCA_038327485.1 Acidimicrobiales bacterium | reverse complement strand
GCCCTCGAACGGCCAAGTAGTGAAGCTGTGTGAGAACACCGAGGTGGGCGCACCGATCGGCGGTTGGGCACCGTCTTCGAACAACACTCTGATCGGCTGCTCCTTCTCGTAGGCCGACTTCACGTCGGCGAACGGAGCGGTGGTCGACAGGCGGTCATCCGGGAAGGGGATCGACACCCCGAAGATGTCGCTGAACAGCAGCGGTGAGATCTGCTTCACCACCGGCGGAACACCGGTGACCCTGCCCGCGACGTAAATGTCGAGGAACGCCTTCCACTCGGTGAGGATCTGGGGGGCGAAGCCGTCGGCGTGCGCTCCGTTGAAGGCGAAGAACCGCTTGACCGGGGCGTTGGTGAAGCGATCGAAGAGGCGAGCGAAGCGAGGACCGGTCTGCTCATCCTGCCAGGCCCCCGTCAGGAAGACCGGGACCCGGATCTTGTCGGCGAACATCGCCGGGTTGAGCGGATCGGCGACTTCGCCGTTGTAATACGGGTTGGCCTTGGCCTTGGCGATCACGTCGACGTTCTGCAGTCGAAGTAGCTGATTCTCGGCGCACTGGGCGTCGCCGGAGTCGGCGACGGTCTTGGACCACTTCTGGCCGTACGGCTTGGCGTTGTCGAGCACCTCTTTGGCCCACTCGAACGCGAACCCCTCGTTGAAGATGCCGCCAGGGGCCAACACGCCGCGAGCTGTGTCGTCGTACACCGACAGCGGGGTGATGGCAGCGAGGCTCGGTGGTTGCGTCGACGCGACGAACAGCTGAGCGATACCGGGATAGGACAGCCCGACCATGCCCACCTTGTGGTTGAGCACCCATGGCTGCGCTGCCACCGCTTCGATGACGTCGTAGCCGTCGAGCAGTTGGAGCTTCTCGAAGAAGTCGTAGGCACCGCCGGAACACCCGGTACCGCGCACGTTGACCGCCACCACTGCGTAGCCCATCGCCGCCGCCAGCTCGGATCCCGGTTGATCAGGGGTGCGACAGGCGATGGCGATCAACCCACACAGTGACTTCGGGGCGACCCCCAGTTGCTTGCCGAGTGACGCCGACAGGTTGCCCAGCGGGTTCGATGGCGAGTAGCCGGAATACTCGACCACGGTCGGATACGGACCTTGGTCTGCGGGGCCAGGAAGGTACACCGCTGCTGACAGCTTGGTGCCGTCTCGAGTGGTGACGTAGCCGAACCCATCGTTGATCTTCTGGTCGGCGTAGAACGCCTGCGAGGGAGCTGAGGAGTTCGGCGACATGACCGTGAGACGCCGCGTCGCCACTGGAGGAGTGCCTGGCCCACGCACCTGATAGTCGTTTCCGGACGGGATTTCGCGGAACAGCAACGAGCCCAAGGCATCGACCTTGCCCGAGGTGATGCGGTGGTTCTGCGAGTCGAACAAGGTGAGTTCTTCGCCTGGTTCGGCGCTGGTGATGGAGACCTGGTTGACGCTCTCGCGGACCAGGAAGTGAGCGGCGGTCGTGGCGACATCGATGAGTCGCGGTGTGGACCGTGGAACGTCCGAGGTCGGCGTGTCGCTGCATCCTGCAGCTACCAATGACAGTGCGATGACCACCAGCGACCATCGAGTGAGTCGACCCACCACAGAACCCCCTCGTCCACGCCCATGTGGGCCTTCCGGGACCCTAATCGTGGCAGGATCGGGCGATGAGCACCCCTCCCGAGATCAATCCGGACGATGCCTCCTTCGTCTACGACGAGATGGCGTTCTTCGATGAGAACTGTCGGGAGTACGAGATCGAGCGACCCGACCGCTATGTCGTCCGTCGGATCAACCACCCGCTGACGACCGGCGGTCACATCAGCGCACTCCAATGGGGGGCTGGTTCACCGCTCATCGTGTTCGTTCACGGCGGAGCCCAGAACGCCCATACGTGGGACACCGTGCTGCTCGCTCTGGGCCAACCCGCCGCGCTCTGTGTCGACCTGCCCGGTCACGGGCACAGCTCACGACGCGACGACGACCGCTACGACCCCCGCTCCAACGCCGACGCGATCGCGGAGACCATCGCTGCACTGGCGCCCGCTGCCGCGGTCGTCGTGGGCATGAGCCTCGGCGGACTCACGGTCAATGCGTTGGCGGCGGAGCACGGCGAGCTCGTGCGACGAGGGGTGATCATCGACGTCACCCCTGGCGTCAACAGCGACAAGGCCAAGGCAGTCACCGACTTCATCGCGGGGCCACAGGCCTTCGCCAACTTCGGTGAGATCTTCGACCGCACCGTCGAGTACAACCCCACCCGCACCCAGGAGTCGTTGCGTCGGGGAATCCTGCACAACGCCCACCGCCTGAGCGACGGGTCATGGGAGTGGAACTACGACCGACGTCAGCTGGGCGGCGCAGCGGCTGCGCGGTTCGGCGATTTGTGGGCCGATGTGTCGGCCTCGACCTGTCCCTACCTTCTGGTGCGCGGGGCGGTGTCACCGGTGGTCGACGACGACGACGAGGCCGAGCTGATGCGTCGGCGGCCCGATGCTCGGGTGATCCATGTCGAAGGCGCTGGGCATTCGGTGCAGGGAGACCGGCCGCTGGAACTGGCCGAGATCCTGCGAGCCGAGCTCAACGGCTGAGCAGCGACCTGATCAGCGCGGTTCGCGCGGCAAGCCCAACATGCGCTCGCCGATGATGTTGCGCAGAATCTGCGTCGTGCCGCCCATGATCGTGTAGCCGGGGGCGTAACAGATGTTGCGGGCCACCCGGCCCCACGTCATCGTGGCCGGCCCGGCGACCGAGCCGCAGAAGTCGGCGACCTCGATCTCGAACTCGGTGCACCACGTCTTGGTCAACGCCGACCATGCGGTGGGTGCCTGACCGAGGACTTCGCGCAGCACCAGGTGACGGCCGATGCGGTAGCCGGTCTCGAGGCGAGCGAGACGTTGCCTCAGGATCGGGTCGTCGAGCCGGCCGCGAGCCCCGGCATCGTCGACCGCGTCGAGATAGGTGCGCCGATTCGACACCAGTCGGTCGATGCCCCCCCGCTCGTGCTCCATCTGGCGCATGATCTGCTTGAACGCAGCATTCTCGACGCCGACCATGAGGTCCGCAGGCACCTCGACGTCCTCGAAATGCACCTCGCAGAAGTGGTGATCGCCGCTCATGTCGTGGATGCGGCGAACGTCGACGCCAGGGGACCGCAGGTCGACGATGAACTCCGACAGGCCGGCGTGTGGCGGCGCGTCGGGGTCGGTGCGGGCGATG
>JBBQLA010000432.1:0-3219 GCA_038327485.1 Acidimicrobiales bacterium | reverse complement strand
CTCGGCATCGAAGCCGCGCGACCTCAGGTAGCGGCGCGCCGGCGCAGCATCGGGTGAGGTCTTGAGCCGGTCGTGATACCACTCGACGGCGCGGGCCATCACCTCGTGCAGGCGGGTCAGCTTCTTGCGACTCTCGCCTTCGTCACGGTCGGTGTAGGTGAGCGTGATGCCCGCCTTGGCAGCCAACCACTCGACCGAGCCCACGAAATCGAGGTGCTCCATCTCTCGTACGAACGTGATCACATCGCCCGAAGCCCGACAGCCGAAGCAGTAGTACAAGCCGTCCTGTCCGTTGACGCTGAACGAGGGACTCTTCTCGGTGTGGAAGGGGCACAGCCCGGTCCACCGCGACCCGACCTTGCGGAGCTGCGTGTGGCCAGAGACCACTGCGACGATGTCCGCGGTCTCGCGGACCCGGACGACGTCTTCGTCGAGGATGCCCATCAGCCAGCCGGCCTCGCTGCGTCGGACTCGGTGGAGGCGTCGATGGCGGCGTGGGCTGCGGCCAGACGCGCCACCGGCACTCGATAGGGCGATGCCGACACCGAGCCGAGGCGCAGCTGCGACGCGATGGCGACCGAGCGCGGATCTCCGCCGTGCTCGCCGCAGATCGAGGTGCCGATCTCTGGTTTCGCCGCCCGGGCCGTCTCGACGGCGAGCGCCATCAGGCGCACCACGCCGCCTTCGTCGAGGGTCTCGAACGGGCTCACGTCGATGATGCCGGCGCCGATGTAGTCGTCGAGGATCTGCGATTCGAGGTCGTCGCGGCTCCACCCGTAGGTGAACTGGGTGAGGTCGTTGGTGCCGAAGGACACGAAGTCGGCCAGCGAGGCCAAACGGTCGGCGCACAACGCCGCTCGTGGCGTCTCGATCATCACCCCGATCGGCACGTCGGGTCCGACCTCGTCACGGATCCACGGAGCGACCACTGCCAACTCCCCTGGCAGTGACACCAACGGCACGAGAATCCGAGGGCGCGGGTCGTCACCTCGAGCCCGACTCGAGCCGACCGCCGTGGCGACAGCCCGTGCCTGTGCTCGCAACAACGCCTCGTTGACCACGCCCAGGCGAACACCGCGCAGACCCATCATGGGGTTCTGCTCGACCGGTCCGCCGAACTCGTGTCGAGGAGCGTCGAGCAGCCGAATCGTCACCGGCAAGCCGGACATCTCGCTGAACACATCGACCAGGTCGGTGGCGATGATGCGTTCGATCTCGGCGATGGCTGTCAGGTGATCGGCCGCAGAGTGATCGACCACAGAGTGATCGACCGCCGTGTGGTCGAGCACGGCTGCGACCAGCGCGGCCCGCTCGCCCAGAAACATGTGCTCGATGCGACACAAGCCGATCCCAGCAGCGCCGAAGCGTCGAGCCAGGGCGGCCCCGTCGCGGTGATCAACGTTGGCCAGCACCGCAATCGTCGCCACCTCGTCGGCCCAACCCAACAAGGTCGCCAACGAGTCGGGCAGTTCATCGATGGTGGCAGCCGCAGTGACCGACCCGGCTCCAGGGCGGCGCACCTCACCGGTGGCCCCGTCCACGAGAACCCGGTCGCCATCGAGCAGCGGCAGCGGCCCCGTGCCGACGACTGCGGGCACTGCGAGATCACGGGCCACGATCGCCGCGTGCGACGCCGAGCCGCCCCCTTCGGTCACCACGGCGACGGCGACGCGCATGGCGATCTCGTCGGCCGGCGTGGTTGCCGCCATCACCAGCACAACGTCTTCGCCCCGATCGAAGGCGTCGAGGGCGGCGTCGACGGTCGATCGAACGATCCCTTCGGCCACCCCGGGCGACACGCCGAGCCCCGTGGCAACCAGCTGGCCCTGGCCGACGTCTCCCCCGCCGTGCAGCACGTCGACGACGGCCTCGATGCTGACGGATCGGAGCGCCGCGACGAGTTGGGATCGATCCGATTCGTCGCGCACCAGCCCAACGGCGCGGTCGATGATGTCGGCCGACTCCATCGGGATCGGCTCGCTCGGGATCGTTTCGCTCAGGGGGCACTCCTTGGTCCGGTGTGGTCGCTCATCCTAGGGATGGTCTGCGACATCGAGTTCGGCCTCGTGATCAGCTGAGCGGCTTCACCAGTCGCAGCGAACCAGCCCGGTCCGGCGCAGCGAGCGCCTCCATGGCGATGTCGTAGTCGGGGATCTCGAAGACCTCGCCGTCGTCGGTGATCATGAGGAAGCGGTCGAGCCGACGCAGGAACGCCCGGTCGTGCGACACCGCCACCACCGTGCCCTCGAAGGAGTCGAGGGCCACCTCGAGCGCTTCGGCCGACTCCACGTCGAGGTTGTCGGTCGGTTCGTCGAGCAGCAGCACGTTGTGGCCTTCGAGCTCGAGGCACAGCACTTCGAGACGGGCCTTCTGGCCCCCCGAGAGCATCTCGAACTCGCGCCTCGCTCCGTCGCGCAGTCCGTAGCGGGCCAGCGCCCGCATGGCCCGCTCCTCCTCGCCGCCGCGTTCCATCACGATGTCCAACAACGGGCGACCCAGGAAGTCCGGCCGATCGTTGATCTGGGTGAACTGGCCGACCGAGGTTCGCGGACCGAACGACACCTCACCGTGATCCGCCACGGTCGTACCGGCGAGCGCCCCGAGCAGGTGACTCTTTCCGGTGCCGTTGGGTCCGATCAGACCGACGCGTTCGCCGTGGTACACCTCGGTCGAGAACGGCAGGAACAGGTCACCGATCGACACGCCCTCGATGCGGATGACCCGTCGAGCCGCGTCGGAGCCGCGCAGTTTGACGTTGATCTGCTGTGGCGGGACCGGAGGTGGTGGTGGGCCAGCCTTCACGAACTTCTCCCACCGGGTCTCGGCCGCGTTGGCCTTGGTGGCGTTCTTGAAGTTCTGCGCGGCGCGCTGCTTCATAATCTTCATGTGGTGGAAGAGCCGTCGCTCCTCGTCGTTCCACCGCTTCAGATCGTCTCCCAACAGTTCCTGGCGACGATCACGCGCGGCATGGAACGTGGCGTAGGACTCACCGTGGACCCAGCACCCCGAGCCTTCGATCACCACGATCTTGGTGGCAACGTTGGCGAGCAGCGTGCGATCGTGCGACACCATCAGGATGGTGGAACGGCTCGCCCTGATTTGTTCCTCGAGCCAAGTTCGCGTCGGCACGTCGAGGTAGTTGTCGGGCTCGTCGAGCAGCAGGATGTCGGAGCCCGACGTCAACAACAGGTCGAGCACCAGTCGCTTTCGTTCACCGCC
>JBBQLA010000431.1:0-3224 GCA_038327485.1 Acidimicrobiales bacterium | reverse complement strand
GCCGACGACGACCACCGGAGCGGGCCAGTCAACTGACGCGACTTCGCCTGGGAACGTGACCACGACGACCGCCATCGGTGTGGTTCCCGTCGACGACAAGGCGGCAGCGGCCTGCACCGGCTGATCTCGATCCGACGCAGGACTCATGACGGCGCGTGTTCGACCGATTGAGCATCGGTCGGTACGCTCGCCACGGCGCACACGGCCGAGACGGACGTGCCGCGACGACGACAGGAGCAGTGGGTGGCCAGCAACGTAGCGATCATCGGGACCGGATACGTCGGGCTCACGACCGGGGCCTGCCTCGCTCACATCGGCCATGACGTGATCTGCGCCGATGTCGACGCGGCCAAGATCGATCGCCTCAACGCCGGTGAGATCCCCATCCTCGAGGACGGGCTCGACGTGTTGGTGCGTGAGTCGGTCCAAGCCGGGCGCCTGCGATTCGTGCTCGGGGCCGCCAACGCTGTCGCCGATCGTGAGTTCGTGTTCCTGTGCGTGCCGACCCCGCAGGGCGAGGACGGCTCCGCAGATCTGAGCTACATCGAGGTCGCGGCGCAGCAGATCTCCGCCCACTTGCAGTCCGAAGCGATCGTGATCAACAAGTCGACGGTGCCGGTCGGCTCGACCCTCGTCGTCGAGCGTGCGTTGCAACGCGCCGACGTACACGTCGTGTCGAACCCGGAGTTCCTGCGTGAGGGTTCGGCCGTGCACGACTTCCTGCACCCCGATCGAGTCGTGATCGGCGCCGAGGATCAGGCTGCAGCCATTCGGGTGGCGTCGCTGTACCTGGGCCTCGCCGCACCGCTCATGGTCACCGATCCCGCCTCGGCCGAGACGATCAAGTACGCGTCGAACGCCTTCCTCGCCACCAAGATCAGCTTCGTCAACGCCATCGCCGCGGTGTGCGAAGCCGTCGGGGCCGATGTCGCCGACGTCGTGTTGGGAATGGGCTACGACAAGCGCATCGGTCAGCAGTTCCTCAAGCCCGGCCCGGGTTGGGGTGGGAGTTGTTTCCCGAAGGACTCCCACGCGTTGGTTCGCATCGCCGACAACGCCGGCTACGACTTCCGTCTCCTGCGGGGCGTCATCGAGGTCAACGAGCAGCAGTTCGAGCGGGTCGTCGACAAGGTCGAGACCGCGGCGGGCGGTTCGTTGTCTGGCGTGAAGATCGGAGCGTGGGGCTTGACCTTCAAGGCCCGCACCGACGACACCCGCATGTCGCCGGCCATCGAGATCATCCATCGACTGCAGGCTCGTGGGGCGATCGTGACCGCCTACGACCCCGCCATCACCGCCGATATCGAAGGCATTGCCGTCGTGACGGACCCGGTCAGCGCCTGCGCTGGTGCCGAGGTGCTGGTCGTGCTCACGGAGTGGGACGAGTTCCGCTGGATCGAGCTGCCCCCGATCGCCGAGGCGATGTCCTCCGCGCACATCGTCGACGCCCGCAACCTGCTCGACCGCAACCGGGCTCGCCAGAACGGCTTCACCTACATGGGCATCGGGCGGAGCTGAGGTGCGAGTCGTCGTCACCGGTGGCGCCGGATTCCTGGGCAGTCACCTCGCTGACGCGTTGTTGGCACGCGGTGATCAGGTCGTCGCCATCGACAACCTGGTCACCGGTTCGGAGTCGAACATCGCCCACCTGTTCGGCACTGATGGCTTCACGTTCGTGCGGCAGGACGTGTCGAACTACGTGTGGGTGCCGGGGGCGGTCGATGCGGTGATGCACTTTGCTTCGCCGGCGTCTCCACGCGACTACCTCGACATGCCCATCCAGACTCTCAAGGTCGGCAGTCTGGGGACCCACAACACGCTCGGGCTGGCCCGAGCCAAGGACGCCAAATACTTCATCGCCTCGACGTCGGAGGTCTACGGCGACCCGCTCGAGCATCCTCAGACGGAGGCGTACTGGGGACACGTGAACCCCATCGGTCCTCGTGGCGTCTATGACGAGGCCAAGCGCTTTGCCGAAGCCATGACCATGGCGTATCACCGGTTCCACGGCCTCGACACCCGGATCGTTCGCTTCTTCAACACTTACGGGCCGCGCATGCGTCCGCGCGACGGTCGAGTGGTCTCGAACCTCATCGTGCAGGCGTTGTCGGGCGAGCCGCTGACGGTGTACGGCGAGGGTCAGCAGACCCGCAGTTTCGGCTACGTGTCCGACACCATTCGCGGCGTGCTGGCACTGCTCGACTCCGACGTCAACGATCCCGTCAACATCGGCAACCCTGGGGAGTTCACCATCTTGGAGCTGGCCCAGCTCGTTACCGAACTGACCGGTTCGACGTCGGAGCTGGTCTTCGAGCCACTCCCCCAGGACGATCCGGCTCAACGTCGCCCCGACATCACTCGGGCCCGGACCCTGCTCGGCTGGGAGCCCACCGTGGCGCTCCGAGAGGGTCTGATGGAGACGATCGACTACTTCCGGACGCTCCAGACCACCGGAACCATCTAAGCGGCTCCCGGTCGGATCGAGCTGCATGCGGGCCGCCGTCACACTGCTGCAGTCCTGGCACGACACGCCCGGAGGCACTGCCACTTCGGCGTTGTCCCAAGCAGCAGCCGTCGCGGCAACCGGCAAGGTCGAACTGATCGGTGTTGCCCCGTGGGGTCGAACGGTTCCGTCGGCGCCGTGGAGTCCACCGATCCCGTTTCGGCGCCTGCCCCTGCCGTATCAGCTCGTCTACGACGGTTGGCACCGACTGCATTTTCCGCCGGTGCAGTTGGCCACCGGTCGTGTCGACGTGGTTCACGCCACCACCGTCACGGTGCCCCCCAGGTGGCGAGGAACCCCGGTGGTTGTCACGGTGCATGACGTCTTCCCGATCACCCATCCGGAGCGGCTGAGTCCCCGCGGTGCCCGCCTGCTGTCGGCGGGGATCGAGCGGGCCAAGTCCGCAGCGTTGGTGCTGTGTCCGAGCGATGCCACCGCTGAGTCCTGCCGCGAGATCGGCTTCGACGAGGATCGCGTGATCGTCGTGCCGTGGGGAGTCCACGCCCCACGGGTCACCGAGGCGGACGTCGCCGCGGTGCGGGTCCGTTTCGGTCTCGACCGGCCGTACGTGTTGTGGGTCGGAACCATCGAACCGCGCAAGAACCTCGAGATGTTGGTCAGCGCGTTCGTTGCGCTGCGACGTGACGATGTCGATCTGCTGGTCGTCGGGCCAGACGGGTGGCAGACCGATGGAGACGCACTGGTGGCGCCCCACGAGCGG
>JBBQLA010000430.1:0-3249 GCA_038327485.1 Acidimicrobiales bacterium | reverse complement strand
CGGGTGCTGGTGTCGTGCATCACGGCGTGCGGTGCGTGCCGCTTCTGCCGTGAGGGCCGCTACGGCCAGTGCCTCGGTGGCGGTGGTTGGATCCTCGGTCACAAGATCGACGGAACGCAGGCGGAGTACGTGCGGGTCCCGTTCGCGGACACCTCGACGTACCCCGCTCCTGCCGGTGTCAGCGACGAGGACCTCTTGATGCTCGCCGATATTCTCCCCACCGGTTACGAGGTCGGGGTGCTCAACGGTGCTGTCCGCCCAGGTGACGTTGTCGCGGTGGTCGGAGCCGGTCCGATCGGCTTGGCGGCGATCATGGGCGCCAAGCTGTTGAGCCCGAGTCACATCATCGCGATCGACCAGGCTGATGTGAGGCTGGAACTCGCCAAGACGTTCGGTGCCGACATCACCATCAACAACGCAAACGAGGATCCGAAGGCGATCATCGAAGCGCTCACCGGTGGCCTCGGCGCCGATGTATCGATCGAGGCGGTGGGGGTACCGGCGACGTTCGAGCTCGCGACCACCCTGATCCGCCCGGGCGGGCATGTGGCCAACATCGGTGTGCACGGCGAGTCGGCGACGTTGCATCTCGAGGACCTCTGGATTCGCGACGTCACGATCACGACCGGCCTGGTCGACACGTTCTCGACCCCGACGCTGTTGAAGTTGATGACGAGCAAGCAGCTCGACGCCGGCCGATTTGTGACGCACCACTTCGCGATGGACGCGTTCGAGGAGGCATACGACGTGTTCGGCCGTGCCGCCGAGACGGGCGCCCTCAAAGTCATCCTCACCCGCAGCTGAGCTGACTCGGCGAACGACGAGGACTCCCATGGCTCATCGCATTGTCATCCTCGGTGGCGGCACCGGCGGAACGCTCACTGCCAACCGGCTCCGTGCGTCGTATCCGGCTGGTTCGGTGTCGATCACCGTCGTCGACCAGGACGATCAGCACGTCTACCAACCCGGACTGCTGTTCGTGCCGTTCGGCCTTGCCCAGGCCCAGGACATCGTGCGACCCCGAGCCCGCCAGCTCCACGAAGGCATCGACTACCGCCAGTGCCCCATTGATCGAGTCGATCTCGCAACCGACACGGTCCACCTCACCGACGGCTCCGACCTTGCTTACGACGTTCTGGTGGTCGCGACGGGCGCCACCCTGGTTCCCGAAGAGACCGAGGGGCTCGCCGAGCCCACCGAACCGGACCGGGTGCACACCTTCTACACCCTCGACGGTGCCACCCGGCTCGAACAGGCATTGGCCCGGTTCGATGGTGGACGCGTCGTCGTCAACGTGGTCGACATGCCGATCAAGTGCCCGGTCGCTCCGCTGGAGTTCTGCTTTTTGGCCGACTGGTTCTTCACCGACCGCAAGATCCGCGACCGAGTTGACCTCACCTACGTCACGCCCCTCGACGCGGCGTTCACCAAACCGGTGGCAGCGAAGACGCTCGGCGGCATGCTGTCCGAGCGCAATATCGACCTCGTGACCGAGTTCAACACCGGCGAGGTCGACAGCGCCAGTGGGCGCCTCGTGTCCTACGACGAGCGCGAGGTCCCGTTCGACCTGGCAGTGGTCATCCCCTTGCATGGAGGCCAGCCGTATGTCGGCCGCTCCGAGGGCTTGGGCGACGAGCTCAACTTCGTCCCCACCGATCCCCACACGCTGCAGTCGACCGTGAAGCCAAACGTGTTCGCCATCGGAGATGCCACCACGCTTCCGGCCTCGAAGGCCGGGTCGGTCACGCACTTCGAAGGTGACGTGCTCGTCGAGAACATCCGGCGGTTCCTCGCCGGCGAGACGCTCGACGCCTCCTACGACGGCCACGCGAACTGTTTCATCGAGACCGGTTTCGGCAAGGCGATGCTGATCGACTTCAACTACGACACCGAACCGCTTCCCGGCCACTTCCCGACCTCGGTCGGGATGCCGCTGCTCAAGGAGTCGCGGATGAACCACCTCGGCAAGCTCATGTTCCAGTGGTTCTACTGGCACGTCCTGCTCCCGGGCCGCGACATCCCCGGTATCGGGTCCGATATGCCCACCGCCGGCAAACAGCACCCACCCACCGACCACCCGATCCACTCATGAGGAGCCCGACCAGATGCCCACCAAACACGTTGCCGGAGCCGACGTCGATGTCAACGACGAAGGATTCTTCACTGACCCTGCCCAGTGGACCGAGGCGATGGTCCCCGAGCTCGCTGCCGCCGAAGGTATCGACCCACTCACCGATCAGCACTGGACCGTCCTGCACTTCATGCGCGACCAGTTCGCCGAGAAGGGCACCGGTCCCACGGTTCGCGTCCTCGGCAAGACGTCCGGTGTGACGGTCAAGGAGCTCTACCAGCTGTTCCCGAAAGGCCCCGCCAAGATCGCCGCCCGCATCGCGGGCATCCCCAAGCCTCGCGGCTGTATCTGAGGAGTACTGACATGACTGCCGAACCGATCGAGAAGGTTTCGATCATCATCTCCAAGGGGTCCCTCGAAGGGATCTACCCCGGACTCATCATGGCCAACGGCGCCCGTGCCGAAGGCATCGAAGCCAACCTCTTCTTCACCTTCTTCGGTCTCGACGCCATCCACAAGATCCGTCACGAACACATCAAAGTCGCGACGGTCGGCAACCCCGGCCTCCACGTCGCCACCTGGCTCGGCGGCTTTCCCGGCATGAGTTCGGTCATGACCCACGTGATGTCGAAGCAGATCGAGGAACTCGACATTCCCTCGATCCCCGAGTTCGTCGAGATGATCGCCGACACCGGCGCCGGGATGTTCGCCTGTAAGGCATCGGTCGATCTGTTCAAGATGGAGAAATCCGACTTCATCGACCAAGTGCAGGACATCATCACCGTCGGCGAGTTCTACGAACAGGCCGCCGGCGGTCACATCATCTTCACCTGAACGGCACGCCATGGCACCGACCACACTCCGAGAACACCTCCAATCCGGAGGTCGACTCCACCTCGACGTTGATCGCGACCTCATCGACGCCTTCTCATCCGCAGGGTCATGGACGGCGGATCACCGGGCCGACCGGGCGCTCACGGCACGGTATGACGCAGAGACGTTGACCGACGGCGGCGAGCTCCACCAGGGACACCACCTGACCCCCGAACAACGAACCGAGACGGCGCAGGCCCAACGGTTTCTCGCCGAGTACCTCGAGGCGTTTCCCGATCCGGAACTCGACAAACTGATCCACGCGACCCTCCCCGCTCGCCTGACACTGCACCTCGAAACGCAGG
>JBBQLA010000429.1:0-3253 GCA_038327485.1 Acidimicrobiales bacterium | reverse complement strand
CCGCCCATGTTCACGGCCATGAAGCGCTGGTAGTAGTCCCAGTCGACGGTGATGAGGAAGTCGAGCTTCATGCCGCCGTAGATGGCCGCGTTGTTCACGAGGTAGTCGATGCCACCGAACTCCGAGATGGTCGCCGCAGCCATCTCCGCAGCCGATGCCGGGTCGGACACGTCGACACTCACACCCATGGCCTCCCCACCACCGGCCATGATGTCCTTGGCCACAGCCGTTGCGCCAACGACGTTGATGTCGGCCAGGATTACCGACGCGCCATCGGCCGCCAGCGCCCGGGCATAGGCATCACCGATCCCGGCGGCCCAACCGGTGACGATGGCGACCTTGTTCTCGAATCTTGCTCGTGACATCAGCGATCCCATCAGCGATCCCACAGTTTCACGGGAGCCTGGAACGCCGGGTAGTAGCCGGGCAGTGGGCCCTTCATCGACCGGTGCATCCGGGCCGTCATGGCGTCGGACAGCTTTGCGTCACTCATCATCTCCAGGAACAGGCTCGCGGCGTTGCCGAAGTCGAACCAGTCGCGCTGCCACGACCACCGGAAGTCGCCGCCGTAGCGGAACCAACTGCCGCCGATGCCGGCCACCTCGTACTGCGATCCGTCGGCGCGATGTTCGTTGGCCACCTGGCGCCAGAAGCCCACGACGAAGCCCTTGGTCTCGTCGATCAGGATCTCCTCGTAGGGGTACTCCCAGCCGTCGAGCCCGCCCATCTCCGCGCCCAGGGCGATGTCGCGGATCTCGTCGCGGCCGATCGCCATGAAGTCGGTGTCGGGGCCGTAGTTCCAGCCGTAGGTGGCGTCGACGGTGTACATGTCGGCCAGCGGGCCCCAGTCACCGGCCGCTTCGCAGTCGCGGTTGGCCTGGATCCAGCGTTGGACCATTTCGTCCAGCTCGGCTCGTGGGTAGGCAGTCATCAGTTCTCCTCGTTCTCGACGATTTTCAGTGCGTGGGTGGGGCAGTACTTCACCGCCAGCTCGACGGCGGCTCGCAGCGATTCGTCGGGCTCGTCGATGAGCACGTTCACCGAGTTCTCGCGGTTGACTGCGAACACGTCGGGTGCTTCGGACTCACACACGCCGTGGCCTTGGCACAGGTCGCGATCGACCACGATCCGGAACCCCATCAGCGGGCATCCGCCGTGGCCTGTGAGCGCCGCCGGTAGGTGGCCGACGCCGGCTGAGCGAGTTGCACGACCATCTTGGAATGATCGTTGTGGTAGCTGTCGAGCGGTTGGCCGGCCTCGAGGGTCCAGTCCCGCAACAGCACCGAGAAGATGGCCTTGAGCTGCATCATGGCGAACTGCGCGCCCACGCAGCGGTGACGACCGGCGCCGAACGGGATCCAGTTCCACGGGTTGGCGAGGTCGTCCTCACGCGGCGCCAGGTAGCGATCGGGATCGAAGTCGTTGGGGCGATCGAAGGCTTCGGGCAACCGATTCGAGACCGACACCGACGCGCCGACCAGCTTGCCGGCGGGAACGTGGAAGCCGCCCACGTCGAACTCGACCATGGCCACCCGCAGCAACAGGATCAAGGGCGGGTGGAGTCGCAACGACTCCTTCAGTACCGCTTCGAGGCGGGGCATCGATCGCAGCGCCTGGTAGCTGACCTCGTGGCCTTCGGCGGCCAACGCGTCGAGTTCGGCGACGACTGCGGCGAGCTGATCGGGGTGGCGGAGCATCTCGATGAGCGTCCACGCCGCGGTGCCCGAGGTGGTGTGGTGTCCGGCGAACATCATCGAGATGAACATGCCGGTCACCTCGTCGGCGGTGAAACGGTTGGTGCCGTCGTCGTGCTTGATCGACATCAGCACGTCGAGGAGGTCGTCGGGCGCGTCCTCGCCGGGCACGGCTGAACCGTCGGCGCGCCGATCCATGATCCCCTGAACCAACGCCACCAGACCGAGACGGGCCGCGTCACGGCGGCGGAAGCTCTCGATCGGCGCGTACGGGTCGACGAAGGCGATGGCGTCGGTGCCCTGTTCGAGCTCGTGGTAGAGCTCGGCGAAGCGATGGTCGAGCTCGTTGCGGAACTTCTTGCCGATGAGGCACGACGACGACGTGTAGATGGTCAGTTCGGCGAACCAGTCGAGCAGGTCGATGGTGCCGCCTTCGTCGCTCCATCCCGACACCATGTGCTCGACCTCGCCGGCGATGGTCTCGGCGTGGCCCCGCATGAACTTGTCGCGTAGCGCCTGGTTGTGCAGCATCTCGCGTCGCCGCTCGGGTGACGCGTCGAACACGACGCCTTCGCCGAAGATCGGCGTCATGAACGGATAGGCCGCGGCCTGGTCGAGCTCCTCCTCGGAGGCCCGGAAGAACACTTCGTTGGCGTCTGCGCCGGTCAGGAGCACCACGTCCTTGTCGGCCAGTCGGAACTCACCCACGTCACCGCACTCGTCGCGGACGCGCTGCATGAGCCCGATGGGATCGCGTCGGAGTTCCTCGAGATGGCCGGTGTCGCCGTCGTCGCCGGACACCTTGGGGGGCTTGGGCAACGCGGTGGTCGTGGTCATTCGGAGACTCCTCGTTCGGTGCGCTCGATGGGCGCCTCGGGCTGAACTTCGAGCACGGCGAAGTGGGTGCCACGCTGCACCGACACCATCGCCAGCACGGCGCCGGCCACGTCGGAGGCGCGGAGGTAGCCGCCGTGGCGCATCAGGCCCCACTTGCTCCACGTGGTCAACACGTGGTTGATGTCATCGGCATCCCAGGTGGATCCCTGCTCGGTCAACGACGGGCCGGGACGAACGATGCCCACGCGCACGCCGCTGCCTTCGAGCTCCATCCCCATGGCCTGCGCCAAGCCTTCGAGGCCCGACTTCGACGCGACATAGGCGGCCATGTTCGGGCGCGGCCTCAGCGCCACCTCTGAGGTGACGAACACCACGTCGCCCCGTTGGCGTTCGACCATCGCCGGAACGAAGTGGTGCACCACCCGTTGCGGGCCCAGCAGGTTGACCTCGATCTGACGGGCGAACTCGTCCGGGTGGGCGCCGATGGTGGTGACCGGGCGCACGTCGCCGGCATTGCTGACCACCACCTCGATGGGACCGAGCTCGGCCTCGGCTCGCTCGGCGAAGGTGGCGACCGACTCGTTGGAGTGCAGGTCGAGCGGGAGCGCCAGCGCTTCGCCGCCGGCGTCGCGGATGTCCGCCGCGGTGGCCTCGCATCGCTCCAGACGCCGCGCTCCGAGGATCACCGGATGCCCGGCCGCGGCCAACGCCAGGGCGGTCGC
>JBBQLA010000428.1:0-3260 GCA_038327485.1 Acidimicrobiales bacterium | reverse complement strand
GTGGTCTCGGAATCATCGAGACCCGAGGCGGGCTCGTCGAGCAGCAGAACCCGCGGACGGACCGCCAGTGCCCGTCCCAGCTCGACGAGTCGAGCCTGTCCGGTCGGGAGCTGACCCACCCGGGTGGACGCAACCGGCGTGAGGCCGAGCCGGTCGAGGATCAGCTCGACCTCGTCGTTGATGGACAACTCGCCGTCGGTGGCCAACAGCTGCGGTCCGGTGGGCGAGCGACGGGCCCAGCCGCGCCGGATCTCAGCACCGACCAGCACGTTCTCACGCGCGGTCATCGAGCTGAAGACCTCGAGGCGCTGGACGGTGCGACCGATGCCGCGCCGAGCACGACGATGGGTGCCCAGCGAGGTGATGTCCTTGCCGTCGAGCGCGACCCGTCCACCGGTTGGCTGCAACACGCCACAGATGAGATTGAAGGTGGTCGTCTTGCCGGCACCGTTGGGGCCGATCAACCCGGTGACGACTCCGACTTCCACGTCGAGGTCCATGTCGGAGACAGCGAGATGCCCACCGAATCGGACCGAGAGGCCCCGCGTCTCAAGCAACGACATCGAAGTCACTCTCGCGCAGTCCCAACACGACCTCCGCTTCGACCACGTCGGACCGGGTCAACGGTCGATCCACACCCAACAGGTCGGGCGACGGTTCAGCCGACGGCGCCAGGCCGGGGATGTCGGGGCGGGTGCCGAGCAGCCCGACCGCCACTGGCGCACTCACGAGCGCCACGCCGACCATGACCACGAACTTCATCCCGGTCGACCCGATCGCAGTGTTCCAGTCGATGGCGGTGACTGCGACCAGCACGACGGCCATCCACGCCAGTGTCACCGCTCCACGCGCGCTCATGGCCTCGATGGCCGGCGCCAACAACGGAACGATGCCCAACACGAAGACTGCGATCGACGCAGTGAAGGTCCAGTTCTCGATCGCGCCGCTGCGGGCGAGTCCCCACAACACCGCGGGCACCGCCACGGTGATGGACAGCGCCGCACGCGACTTCGATGCGCTGCGGTACGCGTCGGCCATCTGCGTGAACGCTCCGCTCGGATTACGGCCGAGCCCGATCCCCGCGAACCCGGGGGTGATCTGCGTGAGGCTGGAGACCGACAGCTCAGCCGACTTGAAGTAACCGACGGCATTGTTGGCGAACAGCGACGGCGCCAAGGAGCTGAAGGTGCCCATGAGCATCCCGCCGAAGAAGGCGCCGCCCACCGCGCCGACCCCGCCGACCACGGCCAACATGGTGAGCGTCATGGACTCGGGCAGCTCGAAGTTGGTCGAGATGATGGTGCGGCTCCACAGCGCCCCGGAGAGACCGGCGATCGAAGCGGACAGCGCGAAGACAGCGATCTTGGTGCGGGTCAGGTTGAGCCCGAGCGTGGCGCAGGCCACCGGGCTGTCCTTCATGGCGGCGAGACGACGACCCATCGCACTGCGACGAAGACTGACCAACCCGACCGAGGCCAACGCGAACACCACGGCCATCAGCACCACTTGACGCTCGTTGGTATCGATCTTGATGAAACCCAGATCGAGCGCCGGAATCTGGCGATTGCCGCCGGGCATGACCTTGGGCTGGTTGAAGATCACCCGCGACATGACCAACGCGAACGTGGTGGTGGCCAGCGCCAGGTAGATGCCCGAGAGCCGCAACGCCGGCAGGGCGATGAGCGCACCCACCGCAGCACAGACGACGATTGCGGCGACGAGCCCGAGCAACGTGGCGTCGGGTCCGACGACCGCCATGACCACCCCGCCGATGCCGGCGAACGACAGCTGCGCCAGCGACACTTGGCCGGCCCATCCGGTGAGGGGCACGAGCGAGAGCGCCACCAACGCGAAGAAGAACGCTGGAACGACCGGGATCAGGTCGCTGTCGGCAGGGAGCAGTTCCGAGATTGCCACGGTCACGATCACCAGCGAAGCGGCCGCGCCCAGCGCCAAGCGCATCGACGGCACCGCCCAGTGCTCACGGACTCGTTGCACACCACCGGTTCGGAGGCGTTCCTGCGGCTGCACCACCATCACGATGAACAGGATGATCGGCGAGATGGCGTAGCGGAGGTTGCCGAGAGCGAATCCGCCGAGTGTTCTGCCGCTGGCCAGGTACCCGCCGGCGTACGCCTCGGTCAGCCCCAGGAACAACGCCCCGACGAAGGCCATGGGCAGGCTCTTGAGCCGGCCGACCACTGCGGCCCCGAAGGCGCTCACCACCAGCAAGGTGAGCTGAAGTTGGCTCATGCCGATGACCGAGGACGGCGAGACCAGGATCCCGGCGATCGCTGCCAACGCTGCACCCAATGCCCAGGCGATCATGGACGCCCGATCCGGGCGACCGCCGTTGAGCTGGACCAAGGGCCGATCATCGACGACTGCTCGCATGGTGATCCCGAAGCGGGTCCGATAGAGGATCACCCGCAGCACGATGGCAACGACCAACGCCAGAACGAGGATCAAGATTCGTTGGTAGGAGACGTTGACACCACCGAGGGAGACCGCGCCGGAGAAGAACTCGAGGTTCGACCGACCAATGCTGCTGGGCCAGATGACGTTGCCCAACCCGAGCAGCGTCAGCATCAGGCTGACCGTGACCACGATCCGCACCGCCTCCGACGCGCCGGTCAACCCCCTCATGATGAGTCGCTCGACCACCGCACCGAACAACGGAGCGACCACCAGCACGACGATCAACACCGAGGGCAGCGCGCCCCAGCCCCACCCCGTGTGGAACTGCCAGTACGTGAACGCCGCCATCATGCCGATGGCTCCGTGGGCGAAGTTGAAGATGCCCGAGGTAGTGTAGGTGACCACGAGCCCGCATGCCGCGATGGCGTACACGGCGGCCTGGCTGACGCCCGTCACTGTGAAGGTGAGGAATTTGTCCATCTCAGCGACGTGGCGGGATCGTCGTCAGCAGTCGACGAGTCGGCTCAGTGCTTCCTCGTCGGATCGATGTTGCCCTTACCGAAGTCACCGGTCAGGGTGATCAGATCAGCGCAGAAGAAGCCATCCTTGTCGGAGTTCTTGTCGCCGATCTTCGGGTCGAGACGAGTGAACTCCCCGCCCTTGGCTTGCACGAGCATCGAGCACTTGGGAGCGTGCTTGCCGGCCGGGTCGCTCTCGGAGTGCAGGCCGCCGGCCGTCCAGGACTTGATGGTGAACGCAGCATCCATCACACAGTCACGGGACAACTCGCCGCCCGAGCTCGTGGCGCAGTCAACCGCTGCGGTGGCGAACAACAACCATGA
>JBBQLA010000427.1:0-3265 GCA_038327485.1 Acidimicrobiales bacterium | reverse complement strand
GTTGCGCACCCGATGGGGAGTCGACCGATAGCGGCCGCCGGTCATGCGCTCCAACATGTCGCCGATATTGCACACGAACGAGCCCTCGATCGGCGGAGCCGCCACCCACTCGTCGCCGGTCTTCACCTCGAGCCCACCGTGATGATCCTGGAGCAGGATGGTCAACAAGCCGTAGTCGGTGTGCTCGGCCACACCCCATCCAGGATCAGGAGTGGGGAGTTGCGGCGGATACCTGAAGATGCGAAACAGGATCATCGGGTCCGACGTCACGTCGCCGAGCCGATCGGGATCGAGGCCGAGGCTCAGGGCCAGTCCCCGAACGAGGTGATGACCCAACTCGGTGAGCGCGTCGAGGTAACGAAGCAACACGGCGCGCAGTTCGGGCACCTCGTCGGGGAACTGGTTCGGTCCGTGCAGCGGCAACCCGGACTGCACCCGTTCATCCTGCGCGCTGAGTTCCTGGCCGAAGTAGAGGCCCTCCTTGTGGTCGGGTCGCCCCGAGGTCAGCTCGCCGTCGAGGGGGAACCAGCCGCGCCACGCCCGGCCGCCGTGGGCCATGGCGATGCGGGCCTTGTCCGCCTGCGGGAGCGCGAAGGTGCGTCGGGCGGCATCGTCGAGCTCGGCGATCAACGCGGAGTCGACCCCGTGGCCGACGACGTAGAAGGAGCCCCGGTCCACGCACGCCGACCGGAGCGAGTCGATCACCCGATTCACGTCTCCGATTCCGCTCACCAGGGGGCCGACATCGATGACGGGCAGCTCAGAGGCGGCGGACTTCACCCTTCGAGCTTACGGGCGCAGGAGAATCACCCGATTGACACTCCCCCGAGGCTCCCGTATGCATTAACGCCGATGGCGGAGAAATTGGTTCCCTCGATGGAACCCGTAGGCTGAAACATGCGGCAACGACCCCTGTCCGTCGATGAGGCGGCCCTGTTCCTCGTCGAGCAGGCGCGTCCGACCGCCCAACCGGAGATGAACGGCCGTCTGGCCGAGCGAATGGCATCCAAAGCCGGTCAGCCCGACGACCTCCGTACCCACTTCGCCCGCCTGGCCGTGAAGAAGCTCCACCCCGATGCCGGCGGCGACGCGATGTTGTTCCAACGGCTGCTCGAAGCTCGTCGAGTGCTCGACCGACCCTGACGATCCGGGCGGTCAGGCGTCGTCGGCTGGTCCGACTGCCCCGCTCACGAGCGCAACTCGCCGGTCGGCGCGATGGTCCAAGCGCGCGTCGTGGCTCACGGCCACGATGGTCATGTCGGTCTCAGCGCGCAACTTCTCGAGCAGCGCGATCACGACCTCGGCCGAATCGTCGTCGAGGCTGCCGGTGGGCTCGTCGGCCAACAGGACTGGCGGGTGGTTCGCCAGGGCACGAGCGATGGCGACCCGTTGGCGCTCGCCTCCGGACATCGTCGGTGGCTTGGCATCGATCTTGGAGCCGAGCCCGACCTGTTCGAGGAGCTCCTCGGCTCGCTGACGGCGCTGGCGTCGGCGCACGTTGGTGCCGAACATCACCAGCTCGACGTTCTGGCGGGCGCTGAGCCGGGGCACGAGGTTGTGCATCTGGAAGATGATGCCGACCTCGAGTCGGCGGAAGTGGCTGAGCTGGTGAGCATGGTGGCCGAGACGGTGACCGTTGACCTCGATCGAGCCGCTCGTCGGTGTGTCCAGCGCGGCGAGCAGATGCAGCAGTGTGGACTTGCCGGCACCGGACGGGCCGCCGATGACCACGAACTCACCGGGCTGGACCGACAGGGTGACCTCGCGAAGCGCCAGGGAGTCCCCGAATCGACGGAGCACCCGATCGACGATGATGATCGGCGAGACAGCAGCAGCGGCACTCAGTGCGGCGGTGTCACTCAGTGCGGCAGAGTCACTCATGGCGGAGCGCCTGCATCGGCGAGAGGAACGCAGCCCGGATCGCCGGGTACAGCGCCCCGACGAAGGCCACCACGATGGCGAACACCAGCGATCGGATGAACACCTCGATGTCGTAGGTCGGCTCGAACACGCCGCGCAGCTGTTTGAGGTGCTGGAGGATGTTGATGGCAATCCATCCGAGGAGAACGCCGAGCGCCGCGCCGAACACGCTCACCACCAATGATTCGCCGAGCACCAGCCGCACCACCCGGAATCGGCTCCACCCGACCGAGCGCAGCACACCGAACTCGCGCATGCGTTCGAAGAACGACAACAACGAGGTGTTGAGCACTCCAGTGATGGCGATCAGCCCGGCCAACAGCGATCCGCCAGTGTTGGCCGCAGTGATCAGCGAAAGGTTTCGGTCGGCGCGGCCATAGTCGGTGGCACTCTTGATCGTCGAGAGCTGGGGGAAGTCGCGGTCGATGGTCGCCCGGACCTTGTCGATCGAGGCGCCCTTCGCGACTTTGACGAAGCCGAGCGAGACCTGACCTGCCACGCGATTCTCAGCCTGCAACGCCGACAGCGGGAACATCATCGTGGAGTTCCCGAACGAGATGTTGGTCGAGTACAGGCCGGTGATCTGGTAGGTTGAGGAGCCGAACTTGATGCTCTGACCGACGTCCTTGTGCAGCTTCTGTGCCAGCACGTAGCCCAACATCACCTGATTTCGGGAGTCCGCTGTGTACGAAACACCTCGAAGCAGGGTCACCCCGAACTGCGCCTCGGCCTCGGGAGCCAGGCCCACCTTGATGACGAGCGGGTTGTCGGCGTCGTAGGAGTCGATCTGCAACAGGGCGCCGATGGCGGCCGACACCCCGGGCACCTTGCCGATCGCCGCGATGTCGTCCTCGCTAATCGAGCTGTTGATGAGGTCGTCGGTGTGCTTCTGCGCAACGGTGAAGTCGGCTGACCCGACCTTGAGCACCTGCGTGGCCGTCTCCTTCAGGCTCGTGGTCAACACCCCGAGCGCCACCACCGCCATCACCCCGATGGCCACAGCTGTCGCCGTGAGCAGCGCTCGCAAACGACGTGCCGCGATGTTGTGGAAAATCAACCCGAGGAAGCTCATGTGTTCACGCTGATCTCACATCTAGGGAGCGGTGTGCTCGGTCCACTTGATGCCGTCCCAATAGCGCTGACCGGCGCCGGACGGATCGCTGTACCAACCAGCGGGCGTGGCCACAGCCGCCCAGCCGGCACCTGCGGCACCAGTGCCGTCACCCAGATGCTGGTAGCCGTAGCCGACTGCAAGCTGGGAGCCGCCCTGCTGGCCGGGGCCCAGGTACTGGCTGTCACCGAACGCGAGGATCGCCAAGAAAACGATGCCGAGCAGGATCAGGCC
>JBBQLA010000426.1:0-3272 GCA_038327485.1 Acidimicrobiales bacterium | reverse complement strand
GGCCAACGTGATCGCCAACCAGAAGACCACCGAGATGCAGCTCAACTCGCGTCTCGAGGACTTGGAGAAGCTGAACGGCAACGCCCGCCAAGCGGTGCTCATGGCCGATGAGGCGACGAAGTCCGGCGATGCCGCCAAGGCCGCCGAATTCACTTCCGCCGCCGAGTCGTTCGCCAACCGGCTCATCGCCATCGAGTCAGAGATCGCCTCGCTCAAAGCCCTTGCGCTGCAGTCGGCACAGGCTTCCGACCAGGCCAAGGCCGCCGTCGCTCAGAACAGCGCGTTGCTGCAGAAGAAGTTGTCCGAGAAGCAGAAGCTGATGAGCCAGCTCGATCAGGCCAAGATGCAGGAACAGCTCAACGTGACCATGGCGTCGCTGTCCGAAGCGGTGGGCCAGGACGTCCCGACGCTCGACGAGGTCAAGGCCAAGATCGAGAAGCGCTACGCCAAAGCCAGCGCTGCCGCCGAGCTCGAAGGCACCGGCGTCGAGGCAAAGATGCTCGAGGTCGAACACGCGGCGATGAACGTCGAAGCGAAGGCTCGTCTCGAGCAGATCCGCAGCCAGCTCGGCATCGCCACCGCACCGGTCGCTACCGCACCGGTCGCTGCAGCGCCGGCGGCCAGCGAACCCGAAGCCACTGCCACTCCGGAAGCCACCGCCACTCCGGAAGCCACCGCCTGACCTTCAGTCGGGGAGGACGACGAGATCGTCGCGGTGGATGACCATGCCTGCCGTTGCCGCGAGTTCGACTGAACCGACTCGCACCAGCCCCTTGGCGAACGGCTCACCGTCCGGTCCGCAGATCTCGACGGCATCGTCAGCTTCGAAAGCTCCGCTGACGCCGACGATCCCGGCCGCCAGCAGCGAACTCCCGCGTTCGCGCACTGCGGTGCGCGCCCCGTCGTCCACGGTGATCCGTCCCGACGAGCCAACCGCGAAGGCGATCCACACCTTTCGGGCCGAGAGGCGCTGATCGCGGGCTCGTACCACGGTCCCCACGCCGGTCTCGCCACCGATGGCATCGGCGATCACTCCCGGCCGATCGGCGGCTGCGATCACGGTGCGCACGCCTGACCACGCGGCGATCCGAGCGGCGGCCAGCTTGGTCGACATGCCACCGCTGCCCCGGTTCGAACCGGACCCACCGACGGCTGCTTGCAGCGCGGCGTCGACGGTGACGATCTCTTCGATCAACGATGCGCCGTCATCGAGGCGCGGGTCAGCGGTGAACACACCGGCGGCGTCGGTCAGCAACACCAGCAGCTCGGCGCCCACCAGCTGTGCCACCAGAGCGGCGATGCGGTCGTTGTCGCCGAATCGGATCTCGTCGTCGGCCACGGCGTCGTTCTCGTTGACGACCGGCAGCGCTCCCAGTTCGAGCAGTCGGCTGAGCGTGGACCGCGCATGGAGGTACTGGCGACGGTTCACGAAGTCGGTCGGCGCCAGCAACACCTGGCCCGGCACCACGTCCACCGCGAGCTGGTCGAACACGTCGCGGTACACCTGCATCAGCCGGGCCTGGCCGACCGCGGAGACCGCTTGCAGGGTGCGCAGGTCCTTCGGGCGTCGTCGGGCCGACATGCCCAGCGCCGGAAGCCCCGCCGCGATCGCGCCGGAGCTGACCAGCACGACCTCGTGGCCGGCCGCCCTCACCGCGGCCAACTCGGCGCAGATCTTGGTGACGGCCGCTCGGTCGATCGCGCCGTCGACATCGGTGATCGACGAGGTGCCGACCTTGACGACTGCGATCACGAACGAGCCTCGGGATCGAGGAGGAGGCTGTCGGAGCCTTCGTAGGAGAAGGCCAACTTGCCGATCCGCACCAGGTCGCCGTTGCGAGCGCCGGCGCGCCCCAGCGCACGGTCCACGCCCAGCGCGGCGAGTCGTCGGTGAGCCTCGTCGAGCGCGTCGAGGTTGGTCAGGTCACTGAACGCCACAGCCCGCAGGGCATCGCGGCCGTGTACCTCGAACGCGCCGTCGATACAGCGGACCACCTTGATGCCCTCGGGCACCGGGCGATGGACCCGGTAGCCGTCGAGCACCGGCGCGTCGGCGCGCGCCGCGGCGACCTCGGCCGCCAGGCGCCCCAACAGCCGAGGCACTCCCAGACCCGTCACACCCGACACGAGCGGAGTGTCAGCGGGTGGCTCGGCGGCAGCTGCCAGATCTCCCCGAGACCACACAGTGACCCGGCGACGCTCCAGGAGTTCGGGTCGGTACTTCTCCAACTCGGCCAACAGGATCCGCTCCTGCTCGTCGGGCGGCGTTCCGTCGACCATGGCGCTGTCGAGCAGCACCAACAGCACTCGGGCGCGTTCGATGTGGCGCAGGAACTGGTGGCCCAGGCCCTTGCCTTCGGCTGCGCCCTCGATGATCCCAGGGATGTCGGCCACGACCATCTCGAAACCGTCGTCCATGCTGACCACGCCGAGCTGGGGTTCCAACGTGGTGAAGGGATAGTCGGCGATCTTGGGACGAGCGGCGGAGACCCGCGAGATCAGCGTCGACTTGCCCACGTTGGGATACCCGACGAGCGCCACGTCGGCCATGAGCTTCAGCTCGAGGGTGAGCCAACGTTCCTCGACATACTCGCCCTGCTCGGCAAATCCGGGAGCGCGGCGCCGGTTCGACAGGAACTTGGCGTTGCCATTGCCTCCGTGGCCCCCCTCCGAGGCCAGCCAACGGTCGCCGTGGGCGATCAGGTCGGCCAACACGGTGCCGTCGCGGTCTTTGATGACCGTGCCCTCGGGAACCCTCACCTCGAGATCGGTGCCGCTGGCTCCGTGCTTCTTGGCCCCTTGACCGTGCACACCAGAGGTGGCGGTGCGATGGGGGTGATCACGGAACGCCAACAGCGACGCCGAGTTGTGATCGGCAACGAGCCACACATCGCCCCCGCGCCCGCCGTCGCCTCCGTCGGGTCCGCCCATGGCCACGTGCGCTTCACGCCGGAACGACACACACCCGGCTCCGCCGTCACCACCCCGGACGCACAGACCACACTCGTCGACGAAGTTGGACATCGGCCCAGGATAGGTGGGGCCACGAGGACCGCCCCATCCTGATTCGGGGAGCGAGAGCTACTCGGTGAGGTGGACCGGGTCGCCGATGACCCGCACGCCCCAGGTGGTGCGGTCAGTGACCTTCGTCGCCCCACCCCCGAAGTTGTACTCGACCCTCCACCAGTAGTCGCTGTACCCGAGCGCGTTGTAGTTCAGGGGCAGGACGGTGGTGAGCTCGACGAACTTTCCGTTGTACCTGGATGCCGTCA
>JBBQLA010000425.1:0-3274 GCA_038327485.1 Acidimicrobiales bacterium | reverse complement strand
CGCGTTCTTTCCGCAGGACCGTTTCGACGAAGTGGTGGAGCAGGCTGGATGGGTGGTCGCCCGCAAGGACCACGGCTACGTCGCCCTGTGGTCGGAGCGAGCGACACACTGGCGCACGTATGGTCCCGGCGAGTCGACCGGTGGCCACACGCTTCCCTTCGACCTCGTCGCACCGGGTGGCGCCGACAACGTGTGGATCGCCGAGGTGGGACGCGCCGCCGACCACGGATCGTTCGCCGCGTTCGTGTCGGCGATCGTGGCATCGAACCCAGCCGTCGTCCGCACCGGCCCCGAGATCGACGTGACCTATGCGTCGCCGACCGAAGGCATCATGCGCCTGGGCACCCAGGGCGGCTTCACCCTCGACGGAATGGCCCGTGCGCTGCGCGACCATCCTCGCCATTCGAGCCCGTGGGCAGAGCAGTGTGCGCTCGGCAAGGGCATGGACGTCAGCGCCGGCGGCTCACGCCTGCAGCTCAACATCGAAACCGGCGGTCGACGGGTCAGCTGACCGCTGTGCTTCGATGTCACGACGCCGGGTCGGAAGTTCTCAGGCGACGCTTGATCTCAGCGAGCTCGATGCGCTCGGGTCGGCCTTTGTAGAACTCGTCGAGCGGGTAGCAACCCGAGATCAGGCCGTTGCGTGGTGCCGTGGTGCAATCGCTCAGCGTGCGGCACACGAGGTGGCGGTCGAGTGATCGACCGTCGAGCACGGTCGAAGGCAGGTCGGGGTACGACAGCGACATGCGTCCGAGGCCGACCGACGTGGCCCAACCATCCGCCACCAGCCGCTGGCCCGCATGGCCGATCCAATCCTGGAGGTATGACATGCCGCCGGTGACAATCGCAATTCCGGGATGACGGACCTGCAACTCTCGGGCCGCATCGATCATCCGAACAACCCCGACCAGGGGATCCTCCGGCGGCAGGTAGCCGTCGCTCGGGGGGAAGTACGCGGGCCGTTGGATGTGGGGGTTGTAGTACGGGCTCCCGGCCGTCACCGAGACGAGGCCGACGCCCAACTCGGCGCACAGGTCGAGCATCGCGTGGACCTCGGTGAGGTCGATGCCGGTGCCGGTGCCGTCACCACCGAACGCGAGTCCGTACCGACCGTCCGTCTCTGGGCGCCCGACCCGCCCCTCGCCAGCCACGAACGGGACGAAGTCGAAGACCGACAGCCGGAGCGCGACCGCAAGCGACGGCGCCTCGGCGCGTAACCGTTCGACCACGAGCCGGAAGAATCGGGTGCGGTTGGCGAACGAGCCACCAAAGTCGCCGGGCCGATCGAAGCCGGACAGCAGCTCGTGCAACAGATAGCCGTGGCAGTGCTTGATGTCGACGAAATCGAATCCGGCGCGTTGGGCGAGCAGCGATGCACGAACGTATGCGTCGATGAGGTCGTAGAGCTCTGCATCGCTGAACGGTGTGGCTGAAGGCGCCGTGCGACCGGCGAGCTGCCGATGGTCGTGCGCGAGACGCGGCAGCGGCGCCCCTTCGGGCCTCGACCAGCGCCCGGAGTGGGTCAGCTGCACGCCGATCAGCAGATCCTCGGTCGTGCCGAACCGGTCTCGGTGTGCGTCGACCGTGGCGGATCGGAGCGCTCCGATCGCATCGACATTTCGAGGCGACATGATCAGCTGGTTCGGGTTGGCGCGACCGCTGGCGATGACGGCGGTCGCCTCGCCCCAGATGAGCTTGGCCCCACCTTCACCGAACCGGCGCCACCGTCGCTTCACGAGATCGGTGGGTCCACCCTCGGTTGTGCCATCCCAGCCCTCCATCGGAAGGATCGTGAACCGGTTGCCCACCGTGCGGTCGCCGCTGATGTCGCGCACGAGGTAGGGCTGAGCAAGCGGGCCCGAGGGATCGAGGTGATCGTCGACGAGAAGGTCGAGTTCGAGTTCCGCGAGTCGGCCGCGCAACGCTGCCGGACTCGCAAGCTGCTTGATCTGCCCGAACCGCGCCCGCCTCTCGGTCGGGTCGCTCATGACACCCACTCATCGATGCGTCGGGCGATATCGACGAGCACCGGGCGATCGCTCTCCGGTCGAGTCGTTGCGCCCGCCGGCACGCCGGCATGGTCGATCCAACCACGCGCGTGCAAGAAGGTCGCTGCGTCGTGGCGATAACCCGGTACCGGTGACCGAAACGCGAAGGTCCCGAGCTCCTGAAGGAGGTCGTTGAGCTGGTGGAACTCGGGGTCGCCGTCGAGCCAAAGCCGATCGCGGAGCGCGAATGCGTCTGGAGCAAACGTCGACAGACCGAGGAGATAATCCGATCCCCACATCACCATGTCGATGGCGAGGTCGTTGCCAGTGAGCACCAGGAAGTCGGGCCGAACGGCATCGCGGACGGCGAGGCGGTCCCATTCGAGCTGGCGCGACAGCGACGAGTGCTTGGCACCGACGCACTGCGGAACGTCGAGCAGGCGGCGGTACGCGTCGAGACTGACGACTCGGCCGTTCGGGACGAACATCTGTCCCAACTCGAAGCCGATGAACTCACCGATCGAATCGCCGAGATCGGCCTGCACGTCGACCCATTGCTGTTCGTCGAGCTCGTGCAATCCCCATGACGGGAACACCACCGGTGTTCCTCCGTGACCCGCGATCTCCGCGGCCGCAGCGCGGTAGCCGTCCGCGTCGAAGCGGTCGCCAGGCGCATCGGCGACGAACACTCCCGCGACGAACGGGCGCCCAGCGCACAGCCCGCCCGTGAGTTGCAGGACCCGTGTGCGCGAGTCGGAGTCGAGCATCTGGACGTAGCCAGTGTCCATGTTGACCGCCGGCGCGAGTCCGGCCTCGAGCGTGCGAGCGACGTGCCCTTCGAATCCCAGCCAATCGATCTGTCCGGCCTCAGTGACGGGCAACAGGATCGCTGACATCGCCGTGATCGGGCGATTGGGTCGTAGCCGCCCGATCAAGTCGGTCTCGATGGTCGGCTCGTCCACGCTGCGCTCCGATGCCCCGACGACGGTTGGCCTTCGCTGGTCGGTCGCCGACGTTAGAGACACCACCTGGAAGTCGGCCAATGCCGCCGGCACATGTCGCGGCAACGTTTCGGCCGCTGGCGCTCGTCGCCGCCACCTCCCGTGTGAGGCATACTGGCCAATATGTCTTACAGCGACTGGAATCGTCACGAGAACGGCGACGTGGCCGTCGACGAGATCCTCGATGCAGCGGGTCGGGCGTTCGCCGACCGCGGCGTGTCGAAGGCGACCATGGTCGATGTCTGCAGGTACGCGGGGTGCTCCCGGGCGACGCTCTACCGGTAC
>JBBQLA010000424.1:0-3283 GCA_038327485.1 Acidimicrobiales bacterium | reverse complement strand
GAGGCGCCGCCCGGTGAGCGGCTCACGGCCAGCGTCGAACACCAATTCCCAAACGCCGGGCTTCTTCGCGCGGATGCTGCCTTTCATGGCACCACCGTATGGCACGATTTTGCGATCGGTGAGATTTCTGTGAGTCGCTCTCAACGCCTTGTCGGCCAGTGCGGCAGAAATGCTACCTGAACAGGACTTATGTGGTGCACCCCCTGGGACTTGAACCCAGAACCTGCGGATTAAGAGTCCGTTGCTCTGCCAATTGAGCTAGAGGCGCTTGCGGCTGCGGATCGTACCGCAACCGATTTCGTCACCGACAACCGCCGGATCTTGGGGTGAGTGAGGGGTCTCGAACCCCCGGCCTCCAGTACCACAAACTGGCGCTCTAACCAACTGAGCTACACCCACCAAGGGCCAATCACTTTAGGCCAACCGGCCCGGCGCCACGAATGACTACCCTCAACCCCGCAAGGCCTCCGTAGCTCAGTGGATGAGAGCAGCCGGTTTCTACCCGGACGGTCGCGGGTTCGAATCCTGCCGGGGGCACCAAGATCGGGCTCGCCTCGCGCTACTCGTAGGTGACGTCGACCGATTCGAGAATCGTCGCCGGTACGGACGAGAGCGCTGCTCTGTCGGACGCCGTACCGCCGACCTGAACGAGGAAACCCTGGCTTCCTCGCCTCCAATCCAGTTCGTCGCCGAGCGAACAATTGAGGGCGACGCGTTCAACCCCCGTCGCCTCGGCCAGACGCTCAGGCTCGGCGATCGAAGTGAGACGACGCGCCGACCTCGGAGGCTGCAGGAAGAACTCGTAATAGAAGGGGCCTGACTGCTGGCGAGCAGTCTCGGCGACGAGGTCGACCTGTTCGCCCATCGCGACGCGAGTGGCGAGACGGGTGAGGGTCTGCCCGTGGGTTCGGGCATACAACGCGTCGATCCCGCCGCCTCCGATGCGACCATTGACCTCGATGATTCGCGGCCCGTGGGGCGTGAGTTTGATCTCGGTATGCAGGGCGCCGCTGCGCACCCCGAGCGCTCTCGATGCGTCCGCTGCGAGGGCCAGCACGGCCGCCGACTCGTCGAGGTCGAGCGCGTGCGGCATGAAGGAACCCGTCTCCCGGAAGGGCTCAGCCAGCGGGAACCGCCCGGTGATGGCCAGCGGGACGGGCCGGCCGTCTTGCACGATCATCTCGACTGAGACGTAGCCACCGAACATCTCGCGTCCGGTCCGGTCGCAATCACGGAGGTACTCCTCGGCGATGAGGTCTTCGCCGGCGGTTCCGTCGCAACGTCGGCTCGACTCGAGCAGCGCTCGTAGTGCCGCTTGATTCTCGATGGCGACCACATCGCGGCTGCTTTCGCCTCGACACGGCTTGATGACGAGCGGGAAGGTGAGACCTTCGGTCTGGGAAATCGCCGTGGTCAGGTCGACGTCTCCACAGATCCGTCGAAAGCTCGGGACCGCAATGCCCGCGAGCGAGAGCGCAGTGCGCTGCAGGACCTTGTCATTGAGGCGGTCGACGACCTCAAGCGGGTTGCCGGCGAGCCCGAGCGCGTGACCTATGGACGCGGCGACGGACAGCTGGGTGTCTGTGAAGGCGATGACCCCGTCGATGCCGGCGTCTCGCAGCGTGTCCGCAACCTGTTCTGGCGAACGACCAGCGGTGTCCACCACCTGTCCCAACCGGGGGAGGAGACGGTGCATGGCGCCCAAGGAGGACTTGGATCCGTCGACCACCCAAACGACGTCACACAGTCCGCCGAGGGCAGCGATGAGTTCCATTGGTGACGATGAGAAAATGTCGTAGGCCACGGCGACTTGAGGACGTTGGCTGAAATGTTTCCCGTCGTACAAGGTCTCAGCCACCGCAGGCCCGCGCAGATCCATTCGCAAGTTTACCCCCGTCTTACCTTGGTGTTGGACGATGACGTGGGTCGATCGACTCATTTCAACTCGTCTTGCGACCCTGACGGTCCACTCGACCCGGCGCGGACAACGAGGTGCACTCGCCCTAGGTTGGCGAGATGGCCCTCGATGATGAGCTCACCAACCGTGTGTGCTGGAAGTTCCCGAACGCACTGGCGCTGGTCGGGTCACGCTGTGGCGACGAATGGAACGCCATGACCACCACGTGGGTCACTCAGCTGTCGATGGAGCCGGTCCTGATCGGGGTGGGCGTAGACAACTCGGCGGTCACCCACCGGCTCATCACCGAAGGCGGATCGTTCACCGTCAACTTGTGGCCGTCCGACGAGACCAAGGTGTTCGTGAAGTTCTCCAAGCCGGCGACCCACGATGGCGGCTCCTTGAACGGCTTCGCCATCTCGACCGCTACCACGGGTGCTCCGATCTTCGCCGATGCGCTGGCCTGGGTCGACTGCTCAGTGCGTCAGTCGGTCGATCTCGGAACCCACACGTTGTTCATCGGTGAGGTGCTCGATGCGGCCATCCTCGACGACGAGCGCCGCGCAGCGAACACCAGCGACACACGAATGAAGTACGGCGGCGTCCGCCGTCATTGAAGGAACGACTCGACGATATGGAACCTCGACGTCACGTTGTCGTCAACGGCATTCGACTTCGATACATCGACGTCGAGGCGCGGAGCACGCCGTCAGACGATCACCAATTGCCGCTCGTGGTGATTCCCGGCCACACCGCGCGCATCGAGGGGTTCGACGCGATGGTGCCCGCGCTCAGCGAGCATCAACGCCTGATCATCGTGGACTTCCCTGGGAGTGGCTACTCGGCCAAGCCCGATCGTGAGTACACCCTCGAGTTCTACGAGGACACACTCGTGTCGTTGCTCGACGAGCTGGGTATCGATCAAGCGATCGCGGTCGGCGGATCGCTCGGTGGAAACCTGGTGTTGCGCCTGGGTCACCGGTTCCCTGATCGATTTCCGCGGCTGGTGGTGTGGGCACCGGGTGGAGCGTGGACAGCCCGTCCGTGGCTCGCATCGTTGACTCGGTTGCTGGGTCGTCGGGCCTTCTGGCCGAGCATCGCCATCCAGTCCCGCTACTGGTACGAGCACGACTTCCCCGGACGTCGACGAGCGCTGGACGAGACGTTCGGCTACTACCGGGAGGTCATGAGTCCAGGGTTCGTCGCCATGTACTGGGGACTCGCCGCCGATCAGGTGGGACACAGCCTGTTCGACATCGCCGGCGAGATCGAACAACCGACGCTGCTGTGCTGGGGCGACCAGGACAACGGCGCCAACATGGGCGACGGGGTGGCTCGGCTCCGAACGCTGTTGCCGAACTGTGAGTTCCAGACGTTCGCCGGGGC
>JBBQLA010000423.1:0-3284 GCA_038327485.1 Acidimicrobiales bacterium | reverse complement strand
GATCAGCCAGCGCTGAGTAGCTCGCGTAGTCGAGGCTCGCTCTCGTTGCTCACGAGCACCAGCACCTCGTCACCCAGGGCCAGCGCGGTGTCGCCCCGCGGGACGACCACTCCCTGATCGCGCACGACGGCCACGATGCTGGAGTCGCGAGGCAATCCCAGCTCCGAGATGGCCACCCCGATCGCAGCACTGTTGTCCGACAGGTTGATTGCCGACAGTCGAACCCGCCCACCGTCGAAGCTCAACAGCCGCACCAGGTCGCCGACCGACACTGCTTCCTGCACGAGGGAGGTGAGCAGGTGTGGCGTGGATACCGCCACGTCCACCCCCCACGTCTCGTTGAACATCCACTCGTTGTCGGGGTTGTTGACCCGAGCGATGACGCGGGGCACAGCGAACTCCTGCTTCGCCAGGAGCGCCACCACCAGGTTGTCCTCGTCGTCGCCGGTCGCGGCGACCACGACATCGGCCGTCTCGAGCGAGATCGAACCCAACGCATCGACCTCGCAGCCATCGGCAGCCACCCACGAGGCACCGACGGCGACACCGGTCGCCGCAGCCTCGGCGATGCGGGCCGCGTTCTTCTCCACGATGACGACGACGTGTCCCGCTGCGACGAGTTCCGACGCGATGAACGCCCCGACTTTGCCTCCGCCGATGGTGATGACTCGCATCAGTGGTGTCCTCCTGTGGTGACGAGCGGCTGCAAAGCGGCGTCGAGTCGGTCGAGTTCGTCGGTGGCGACGGCCATGTGCACGACGTCGCCATCCTGCAACACGACTCCAGGCACGGCGATCGACGCAACACCGAGTCGAGTCAGCGAAACCACCCGGGCCGATGTGGCCGCTTCGAGCGCCCCGATCTGCTTGCCGGCCCACGCCGGAGTGACGGGACGTTCCACCAACGACACGGCTGCTGTGGGGTCGGTCCATGCGGCCGGAGCACCCATCGGCAGCAGACGGTGCATCACGCGATCGGTGGTCCACTGGACCGTGGCCACGGTGGGGATGCCGAGGCGCTCATAGATCTCGGCTCGACGGGGGTCATAGATGCGAGCGACGACCCGCTCCACCCCGAAGGCTTCGCGGGCAACCCGCGCCACCAGGATGTTGGAGTTGTCGCCGCTGGTCACCGCCGCCAGCGCGTCGGCTCGCTCGACACCGGCCGCGATCAGTCGATCCCGGTCGAACCCGACGCCGACGACCGTCTCACCGGCGAACGACTCGGGAAGTTTGCGAAAGGCCTCGGGACGTCGATCCATGACCACGACTCCGTGGCCTTGGGCCGACAAGGCGGTAGCGAGGCGTGAACCGACCCGACCGCATCCAACGACAATGACGTGCATGTGAGCGACAGTACGCAGGGGCTTTCGAGACCGACAGGTGCGCGCCGTCAAGATCACGTCAAAGCCATCGACCTCGCGCAGATGCAGGTGTTCACTTCGATGCGTGTCTGCAACCACTTCCCATCTCGTCGACGTTCCCGAGTCGCTGGGCTACCGCATCAAGACGAAAGTGCTCGGGAAGGCGCTGCACACCGAGCAGCTCGAGCACGAACGTCTCGGTATCCCTGTCGCCCTCGCAGTCTTCAGCTCCGACTGCATCTCCAGCTCGGCCTACGCCACCGAGGAGATCCTCCGGGTGCTGTGGGTCTCGATCGGGTTCCTGGCCTTCTCGATGGTCGTGCCGATCACCATCGCCATGATCGTGGTGCTGTTCTTCCTCATCCTCAGCTACCGCGAGACCATCAAGGAGTACCCGACCGCCGGTGGCGCGTACATGGTGACCCGCGACAACTTCGGCATCATGCCGGCGCAGGTGGCCGGCGTGTCGCTGCTGACCGACTACATCCTCACCGTCGCCGTCTCGACCGCTGCAGGCACCGCCGCCCTGGCGTCGTTCTTCCCCTCGCTCGAGCCGTACAGCCTCTACATCGCCATCGGGTTCGTCTGCCTCATCGCCTTCGGCAACCTCAAGGGCGTCAAGGAGTCGGGTTTGGCGTTCGCCATTCCCACCTACTTCTTCATCGGGATCATGTTCCTCATGCTCGTCGTCGGAGCGGTCAAGGGCTTCAGCGGAACGCTGCATCCCATTGCGCATCTGCCCAAGGGTGGTCTCAAGCCAGGCAAGAACGGGGTCAAGCAGGCCTTCTTCTTCGGGGCGACGCTCTACGTCGTGCTCCACGCGTTCGCCTCGGGTGGCACCGCGGTCACCGGCGTCGAGGCCATCTCCAACGGAGTCACCGCCTTCAAGAAGCCCGAGTGGAAGAACGCCCGCAACACGCTCGTGATCATGGGGTCGGTGCTCGGGGTGCTGTTCCTCGGATTGTCGATGCTCGCTTCGAAGGTGCATCCGGTGCCGACCGAATCGGGAGTGCCGACGGTCATCGCTCAGGTGGCCAAGCAGATCTTCGGGGGCGGTCCCCTGTACGGCCTACTGCAAGCCGGCACGGTCTTGATCCTGGTGCTGGCCGCCAATACCAGCTTCGCCGACTTCCCCCGCCTCGCCAGCTTCCACGCCGGCGACAACTTCATGCCGAAGCAACTCACCAAGCGAGGCCATCGTCTGGTCTTCTCCAACGGCATCCTCATGCTGGCCATTTCGTCGGTGGTGCTGCTCCTCGCCACTGACGCCAAGGTCGAGCGTCTCATCCCGCTGTACGCCATCGGCGTGTTCACCAGCTTCACCATGAGCCAGGCCGGCATGGCCAAACACCACCTGACCAAGAAAGAGGCCGGGTGGAAGAAGGGAATCGCCGTGAATGGCATCGGCGCGGTGCTGTCGCTGGTCGTCGACATCATCTTCCTGATCACCAAGTTCACCCACGGAGCCTGGATCGTGCTGGTACTGGTCCCGATCATGGTCTACGGCTTGAGCCGGCTGAACAAGCAGTACGAGGCGGAGATCCTCGAGCTCGAAGCCGACGCGTCGGGCCACGCCACGGCGCCGACCATGCGCCGACACGTCGTGCTGGTGTTCATCGATGCCCTCGACGTGGCCTCGGCCCGGGCGCTGCAGTACGCCCGCACGTTGTCGCCCAACCAACTGCGGGCGGTGCACCTCGAGCTCGACACGTTCCGCACCGCCGATCTCTTCGAGACCTGGGGCCGACTCGGCTTCGACAACATCGCGCTCGACGTCGTCGAGTGCCCCGACCGGCGGCCGGATCGCCAAGCCGCCGAGATCGTGGCCCGCGAACTCATCGATCACGCGACGGAGGTCACGGTGCTCCTTCCCCGTCGGGAGTACCAGCGGCGCTGGCAGCGGCTCTTCCTCGACCACACC
>JBBQLA010000422.1:0-3285 GCA_038327485.1 Acidimicrobiales bacterium | reverse complement strand
GGCGCTTTGGTCGGCGAGTTGAACGACGTCAGGATTTCGGCCAGGCGATCGAACTCCTTGGACAGCACCACCCTGGACTTGGCCGCCGACAGGCCCTTCACCAGCTTCAGCAACGGCTGACGGTCGATGTTGACGATGTTGATGACCTTGTTGTCGACCAGCACCTTCCCGTTGCGGTCGAGAATCCGGCCCCGGGTGCCTTCCTCGTGGACGACCCGCAGGTTGAAACCCCTCGCCCGCACCTGGTATTCGTTCTGGTCGACCAGCTGCAAGTACCACAGTCGCACGAGTAGCGACGCGAACAACGAGATGCACACCAATCCGACCATCGAGAGCCGGACGCGGGATCTTTCGGGTTCAGCCATCGAGGGTCCCGAGCATTCCACCGCCCTCGGCCATCGCGGTCGCGCCCTCCGCCCATCGGGCCACTGGAAGCACAGCGAGGGAGAGCGCGCCATTGACCAGCCCGCACACCGTGACGATCGTCCACAGCCGAGGATTGGTCAGAGACTGCTGGCCGAAGAGTTGTGATCCGACCGCCGCGAGCAGTTCGCCTGCCATGGTCGCCACCACCCCGATGGCGGCAGCCAGCCAACGGCGAACCTGCAGCACCGACACCAACAACGAGCCGACGATGAACCCGACGATGGTGTAGGCCAGCGCGGAGAGCCCCAGGGACCCCGGCCGGATGAAGTCGTAGGACAAGCCGGACCAGAAGCCCACGATGGCGCCACGTTGCGGCCCCGCGGCGATACCCGACGCGATGCTGACCAGGATCAGGAAGTCGGGGATCACGCCAGCCACGGGAAAGTTCGACGCGAGGCCGATCTGCAGGACCGTCGCAGTGATCACCACGACGAACCAGCGAGACACCATCGTCCAGTCGGTCATTGCTTCACCCTGGTCACGCCGTCGGCTTCCAGATGAGCACCTGCACGTAATCGAGCCGTGTCAGGTCGGCAGCAAGGTCGACAGTGAGGATCTGGATCTGGTCGGCCTGGTCGCGGTTCACCGAGCGCACCGTGCCGATCGGAAGCCCCGGGGGAAACAATGCTCGGTCGATGCCCGACGTCAGGACGGGATCACCCTTGGCGACCTCGTCGGCCAGCCCGATGTTCTGGTCGACCAACCACTTCTGGCCGGCGCCGGTGCCTCGGCCGGCGCCAAGGTCGTCGGACTTCAACTTGATGCCGATGCGCAGGTCGGGGTCGGTGATGAGACGAACAGTCGCACTGTCGGCGGTCACTCGCTGGATCCGACCGATCAGCCCGGCAGTGGTGACCACCGGCATGCCGACCTGGATACCCGAACTCGATCCCTTGTCGATCCGAGCCGTGTTGTCATCGAAGCTCGAGAAGTTGCCACCCGACAGCTGGGCCACCTGAGTCGGGATCGTCCCGATGAACGGAATGTTGAGCTGGGCCTGCAGACGTTTCACGTCCTCCACCGCGGTGGAGTTCACGAGCTCCTTGCCCTTGAGCCCATCGAGTCGGGCACGAAGACGACGATTCTCAGCCTGGAGATCGTCATAGTTGTTCATGCCGTTCCAGGCGTTGCGCACCGGCGTGGTCGCCCACTTGAACGCACCGCCGATCGGACCGACGGCGCGCAGGACGCCACTCCGGATCGAGCCGAGGACCGGGACGTCCTTGGCGTCGAGGGTCAACACGGTGATCGACAGGAGGATCATGATGACGATCGTGAAGCGCGGTCGTCGTTGCCGTGAGGCCGGTGTCACCATCGCTCAGGCGTTCCGCTAGTCGCGGTTCGGGTCGAACTGCACCCCGGCCTCGAGAGACATGCCGGACCCCAGCGCCACTGCGTCGAGAGGATTCGGGGCGATCCGGATGGGCATTCCGGTTTCGTGTGCGAGGCGAGTCTGCAGACCGATGAGCAGCGCTCCGCCACCGGCCAGGACGATGCCCTGTTCCATGATGTCGGCTGCCAGCTCGGGCGGGGTCTTGTCGAGTGTGAACTTCACCGCGTCGACGATGGCGGCCACCGGCTCTTCGATGGCAGCACGGATCTCGTCGGTGGTGGTGACGATGGTCTTGGGGAGGCCGGTCACGAGATCGCGGCCGCGGACCTCGGCCTGCATCTCCTGCTCGAGCGCCCATGCTGAGCCGAGGTGGATCTTGACCTCCTCGGCGGTGCGCTCACCCAGGGCGAGGCTGTATTCCTTCTTCACGAACTGAATGATCGCCTCGTCGAGCTCGTCGCCGGCGACTCGGATCGACTGGCTCGCCACCACTCCCCCCAACGAGATCACCGCGACCTCGGTGGTACCGCCGCCGATGTCGACGATCATGTTGCCGCGGGGTTCCTGCACGGGCAGGCCGGACCCGATGGCTGCGGCCATTGGTTCCTCGATGATCTGTACGGGCTTGGCCGCGCCGGCGAACTCGGCGGCTTCCATCACGGCGCGCTGCTCGACACCGGTGATGCCGCCTGGCACACAGATGACCATGCGGGGCCGGGCGAACCGACGCGAATGCACCCGTTGGATGAAGTAGCGGAGCATCTTCTCGCAGATCTCGAAGTCGTTGATCACCCCGTCGCGCAGCGGCCTCACCGCCTGGATGTGACTGGGTGTGCGGCCGATCATGCGCTTTGCTTCCATGCCGACGGAGAGCACCTGGCCGGTGTGGGTGTTGATGGCCACGACCGAGGGTTCACGCAGAACGATCCCCTCGCCACGCACGTATACGAGGGTGTTCGCGGTCCCGAGATCGATCGCCATGTCCCGTCCCAACATGCCTGAAAATGAGGAGAAACGGGCCATCGAAGTACCTCGCCCGGCTGCTCTCGACACAGCGACCGGCGGTGGTGGGGCGTACCGCGAGCACGCGGGAGTGCGCGACGCGTCGTTGATCGTACTCAGCGCTCCGCGTGGTTGACCAGAGCACCCCGCGAGTCGTGTTGGGGCTCAGCTCCGCTGGCGGCGGCGGTCGACCTCGATGGAGATGCCCGCCAGCAGGGCCACTGCGGCGGCGATCCCCAGGATGAGACCCTGCGAACCGGACGATTCAACCGGAAGCCGCCCCCACTTGGAGGCGGTCGCCCCATTTCCGGCAACGTGTCGGACCGACTGCGACACGTGCACGGACGCGATCTGCGCGATCGGCGCAATGCGAGCGAATTCTGTCGCCGTACTCGGCGCGACTCGCGTCGTCGATGTCGACACGGTCGTCGAATCGTCACGCAAACCGACCAGCTCGACTGAATCGCCGGTGCCCAGCATGACGAGGTCGGTGCCGGTCGCCCTTGACGTGGCCGAGAGTGTGA
>JBBQLA010000421.1:0-3285 GCA_038327485.1 Acidimicrobiales bacterium | reverse complement strand
CGGGGGAGATGGCCACGGACTTGAGCTGACCGAGCACATCGGTGAACCACAGCCGGATCAGCCGGACGCCCCGCTCTTCCACCGTGCGCAACACATAGTCCTGCTGACGTTCCATGGGCGCCATTCTGACAGGTGTTCAGGCCCGAGAAATCCGAGCCCCCGGCGCGTTCACAGACCGTTCACATTTGAGCAACAAGTGGGAAATGGGGCGTTGGAAGGCTGCAAGCTGACCACGACTCGGAATCGGGTTCGCGATCGCTGACAGGGGGTTGGCGGCCGAGGGCCAGAACATGGGAGCGTGGCACCAGATTGTGTGTTGCCAACTGCGGCCTCGCCGGGCTGCAACCTCGTAGGAATGCCACCAGAAGACAGGGAGACCCCAGTTGAGTTATCGCGCTGAGTACATCTGGATCGACGGAACCGAGCCCACCCCGCTGCTTCGTTCGAAGACCAAGATCATCGCCGACGGCGACGAGCCGGGCATCTGGGGGTTCGACGGTTCCTCCACCAACCAGGCACCGGGGTCCAACTCGGACTGCGTGATCCGTCCGGTCCTCGTCGTGCCGGACCCGATCCGCGGCGGCAACGACGTCCTGGTCATGACCGAGGTGCTCCTCACCGACATGACCCCGCATCCCACCAACACGCGGGCGGCGTGCGCGGCGGCCGCCGAGAAGTTCGCCGACCAGGAGTCCTGGTTCGGCATCGAGCAGGAGTACACGTTCCTCAAGAACGGGCACCCGCTGGGCTGGCCCCAGGGCGGCTTCCCCGGGCCCCAGGGTCCGTACTACTGCGGCGTGGGTGCCGACGAGATCTGGGGTCGCGACATCGTCGAGGCCCACACCACCGCCTGCATGAAGGCCGGCATCAACATCTCGGGCACGAACGCCGAGGTGATGATGGGCCAGTGGGAGTTCCAGATCGGCCCGTCCGCGCCGCCGCTCATCGGTGACGAGATGTACCTCGCCCGCTGGCTGCTGTACCGCGTCGCCGAGGACTTCGGCGTCTCGGTCACCATCGATCCCAAGCCCATGCCGGGTGACTGGAACGGTGCCGGCGCGCACACCAACTTCTCCACGAACAAGATGCGCGAGAGCTACGACGCGATCATCACTGCGTGCGAGGCGCTCGGTGAGAAGGCCGAGCTGCACATCACCAACTACGGCGCCGGCGTCGAGCGTCGTCTGACCGGTCTGCACGAGACCGCACCGTGGACCGAGTTCTCCTACGGCGCCTCGAACCGCGGTGCCTCGGTGCGGATTCCGTGGCAGGTCGAGCTCGACAAGAAGGGCTACATCGAGGATCGTCGCCCGAACTCGAACATGGACCCGTACACGGTGACGCGCCTCATCGTGGAGACCTGCTGCTCGGCTCTCGCCGAGTGACCTGGCGTCGCAGCCTCGCTGCGACGCGCCGGCAACGCACGAGAACGGGGAGGCACCTAGGTGCCTCCCCGTTCCGCGCTTCGGGTGCTGACCGACCATCGGGTCGGGCCTCGGCCCGCAGGGTCAGCTACCGACCTTGCTGCACTCCGTCGTGAGGTACTTGGTGACCTCGTCGTTGGCGGTCGTGTAGTCCTTGGACGAGAGGAAGTCCATGACCGCCGTGGGGGTCTTGGCTTCCTTGACGCCGCTGTTGATCGTGTCGAGGTCCTTTTGGATGTTGGTCGGGACCTTGGCCTTCATGTCGTTGAGCGACGTCTCGATCTTGGCGCGGTCGGCATCGGTGCCTCCGGTGGCCAGCGGCGTGAACATGGTGGCGTAGGTGCCGGCCATCTCGGCGCACTTCGTGGCGTCGGCGGTGATCTTGTCGACGTTGCCGTTGGCGCCGCCGGTGGCAGTCGGGATGTCCGCGGTCTTCGAGCAGCCGACAGTCATTCCGCCGACGAGCGCGAGACCCAACACGAGCAAGGTCAGACGTTTCATGAGAGTTCCTTTGGATGGAGGACGAACCCGCCAGCGGGCGCTGTGGGCCGGGCCGATCAATGGACCTGATCGGGGCTTGCGTCACCATCCCCCGACGGGTGCACGGTGGCCTGAGTAACCGCTACTCAAAATCGGGAGGCGGTCTACGGGTGGGTGGGGAGGCGGCGAGTAAGGTCCGCGGACCAGCCATTTCCGGTGTGCTCGCCGGGTACCCCAGGAGGATGCGGTGCAGGAACGCACCCCGGCCGAAGTCGTGCAGTACGCGATCGACGAAGGTGTCCAGATCGTCGACCTGCGGTTCTGCGACCTGCCCGGCCTCATGCAGCACTTCTCGGTCCCGGTGGGCCAGCTCACCGAGGACACGTTCGAGGACGGCTTCGGCTTCGACGGATCCTCGATCCGCGGGTTCCAGGAGATCCAGGAATCCGACATGATCCTGCGGCCCGATCCGGACACGGCGGTGATCGACCCGTTCCGCCAGCACAAGACCCTCAACCTGAACTGCTGGGTGCACGATCCGATCACGCTCGAGAGCTACTCGCGCGATCCGCGCTTCGTCGCGAAGAAGGCCGAGGAGTACCTGCGCTCCACCGGCCTGGCCGACACCTGTTATGTCGGGCCCGAAGCCGAGTTCTTCATCTTCGACGACGTGCGGTTCTCCCAGACCCAGAACGCCGCGATGTACCAGGTCGACTCGGTCGAGGCCACGTGGAACACGGGGCGCGACGAGCAGCCCAACCTCGGGTACAAGCCGCGGGCCAAGGAGGGCTACTTCCCGGTCCCGCCGATGGACCGGTACCAGGACCTGCGGTCGGAGATGACCCTCGTGCTGCTGGCGCTCGGCATCGATGTCGAGGTGCAGCACCACGAGGTCGGCACCGCCGGGCAGTCCGAGATCGACATTCGCTTCGACTCGCTGCTGCGCCAAGCCGACAACCTGATGCTGTTCAAGTACGTCGTGAAGAACGTGGCGTGGGCGCACAACAAGACGGCGACCTTCATGCCCAAGCCCGTGTTCGGTGACAACGGGTCAGGCATGCACGTGCACCAGTCGTTGTGGAAGGGCGGCGAGCCGTTGTTCTACGACGAGACCGGGTACGCCGGTCTGTCGGACATGGCCCGTTGGTACATCGGCGGGCTCTTGCACCACGCGCCGGCGGTGCTCGCGTTCACGAACCCGACGACCAACTCGTACAAGCGGCTCGTGCCCGGGTACGAGGCGCCGGTCAACCTCGTGTACTCCCAGCGCAACCGCTCGGCGTCGGTGCGCATCCCGCTGTACTCGCAGAGCCCGAAGGCCAAGCGCATCGAGTTCCGCTGCCCGGACCCGTCGTGCAACCCGTACCTGGCGTTCTCGGCG
>JBBQLA010000420.1:0-3285 GCA_038327485.1 Acidimicrobiales bacterium | reverse complement strand
GACCGGATCGCCGACTCCCAGGTCGCCGCACCCACGCTGTCGATGACCACATCGGCTTCGACCGGGAAACGGCCGCTCGAATCGAAGGCGTCGATGGCCCCCAACTCGATGCCGCGGGCCCGCTTTGCTTCGTCACGTGACGTCACATAGGCCTTGGCGCCGAGGTAGTTGCACAGCTGCAACGCCGCGGTGGCCACTCCACCGCCGATGCCCACAATGAGCACCGTGGTGCCGGCCTCGACTCGGGCCTTGCGCAACATCCGCCACGCCGTCACGTAGGCGACCGGATAGGCCGCGCACTCGGCCCACGAACGGTTCACCGGCTTGTGGACCGGATGCCACGCCGGCACCACCACATACTCGGCGTGACCACCCCACTGGTGCTCGCCCAGCAGATGCATCCCGGGGTCGATCACGTTGTCGATGCCGAGCGTCAGGATCGCCTCGAGTGAAGTGACGGTCGCTTCCATCACGACTTCGTCACCTGGCGTCCATTGAGTGACTCCCGCCCCGACGGCGTCGATGATGCCCGCCACGTCCGAGCCGGGAACGTGCGGAAACGACCGAGGCTTGGGCATGCCGCTGGTCATCCACAAGTCGATGTGGTTCAGCGCTGAGGCCACCACTTCGATGCGAACCTCGCCTGGTCCTGGTTCGGGTGTCGGCACTTCACCCCAGATGTACTCGCCCGGCGACTCGTTCAGATACCAACCTCGCATCTGGCCAAGGTACCGAATCAGGCGACGATCGACGCAGCGTCGACCAGCACTCGGCACCTCACCCGCCTGACGCGACCCCGCGCCACGCCGTCGATCCGAACCGCCAGTCGATGTCCGAGCGTCACGTCGAGCTCGTCCACCCGCGTGGTCCGCAGCCCAGGATGTGGGAGGTGCGCACCAGCACCGGCCCGTCGACGGGCGGTGAACCAGTCGACGAGCGGCACTCGACCGTGGGTCACGTCGATGAGCCCGTCACCCGGATGGGCCTTGGGTCCCAGGTTCTGACCGCCGAGCGAGGTGGCGTTCATCACCACCAGCGTCTCGGTGAGCCATCGCAGCGGTCCACCCGCCGCCAGGTGTGCCACGCACAGGACCGGCTCATCGTCGTCGAGTCGTATTTCGATCACGTCGATGGGCAGGATCCGGGCGTCCTCGGTCCACATGCGATCTGGTGACGGGCTCCCGATCGAGGCGTGAAGATCCCCGCCGGACAGGCCGATCGGAGGGGGAGCCTGGTCAGCTGCCAGAAAGCCGCCGATCAACTCGGCCAGCTGACGGTCCGACGTCGCCACCGCGCTCCCGGGGGCCAATCGACCGGCCTCGCCCCACTCGCCACCCTTGCGGATGGTCATGGCTCGGGGTCGGTGTAGAGATCCGACGTGGTCGCCACCACCCCTCGACCGAGGGCGTCGGCCGCCGACGCTGCCACCGAACGTGTCGTCGGATGCGGGGTCATCATCGCCACCTGGCGGAGCAAGTCGATCAGCACCTTCACGTTGCGAACGAAATCGCCCGCCGACACGTCGCGATCGAGCACCACCGACAGCTCGCTGCCTCGCGTCCACTCGTAGACCACCTGAGCAAACCCGGCGTCGGGCTGTCTGGTCTGCGGAAGTCCCCGTGACCCCTCGGCCTTGGCCAGCCGAGCACCGATTCGGACCATCGCCAGGATTCGGTCGCTCACCTGATCGGTGGGCACGGGAGGGAGCTTCGGCGCCTCGGGGCGACGTTCCTCGTAGGTGAGGCTGGACACGACCGCCGCCAGCGACGGGGCGTCGAGATCGTCGAGTAGCCCATGGGTCATCGCCTCGACCAGCAGCAGATCGCACTCGTGGTACATCGACGCCAACAGTTCGCCCGACGACGTGAGCGACCACCCGTCGATGAAGCCCCACTTGGCCATCAGGTCGATGACCGCCTCGAATCGCCGCACCACCGAACCCTGACGCTTGGCCAATGCCGTTCTCAGGCTGTCGATCTCCCGATCGAGCGCCGAGAGCTCGGCGGACGCGGCCAGGTGCTGATCGCGGTCGGGACAGTCGTGAACGGGATGCGCCTCGAGTTCGGTTTCCAAGCGCGCCAGCAATCCGGACCGTTCGGCGCGGCGCCGCGATGCCCGGTTCAACGGGACCGAACCGACCAGCTCGGCGCAGGCGTCCACGAACCACTGCTCGGACGGACCGTATGGGGTCGGCAACTCGACGTAGCCCACTGCCCGAGGCGGGTGGTCGAACTGATCGGGGGTGAGCCGGACAGAGTCACCGGCAGCGGTGATCGCTCTGAGCCGCAGAGCGCCTTTCCCCCGGTAGGCCACCGAGATGATCACTCCGACCTCACCTGAGGGCAGATCGAGCAGATCGCCCGGTCGAACCATCGCCATGGCCTTCTCGACGGCTCGCCGCCCATCGGGATGATCGCGACGAGCCTTCGATGCCCGTTTGATCAATGCGGCGTAGGGGGCCACGTCACCTCGGTCGCACTCGGCCAGCGCGGCGAGGTGCTCTCGGCGGGATTTGTCGTCGACCAGACGCTTCTGGAGCCCCACCAGGGCGCGATCGGCCTGGAACTGGGCGAAGGACATGGCCAGGATCTCGAGCGCTCGTTCGCGTTCGTAGCGGCGGACCAGGTTGGCGGCCATGTTGTAGGTGGCTCGGAACGACGACGTGAGCGGGAAGGTACGGCTCGCCGCCAACGTCGCCACCTCGTCGAACGTGCTGAACGGTGACCACAGCACCACGGCGTGGCCTTCGTCGTCGATCCCCCGTCGTCCGGCCCGTCCTGTGAGCTGAGTGAACTCCCCAGCGGTGAGGAAATCGTGGCCTTCGCCGTTGTACTTCGTGAGCTTCTCGATCACCACCGATCGGGCCGGCATATTGATTCCCAGCGCCAGTGTCTCGGTGGCGAAGACCACTCGGATCAACCCCTCGACGAAGCACCGCTCGACCGCCTCCTTGAACGCGGGCACCATGCCTGCGTGATGGGCGGCCAGACCCTGTTCCAAGCCGGCCAGCCACAGGTCGTAGCCCAGCAGTGAGAGATCCTCGTCGCTGATGGCGGCAGTTCGCTCCTCGACGATCTCACGGATCCGGGTGCGCTCAGCGCTCGTGGTGTATCGCAGCCCAGCATCACGGCAGACGGCGAAGGCGTCGTCGCAGGCCTTGCGGCTGAAGATGAAGTAGATGGCCGGGAGGAGATTCTCCTCGCGGAGACGTTCCACCGTCTCCATTCGACGAGGAGTGCTGAACCTTCGGACCGGACGCCCACCTCGACGCGCCGCCATCCGATG
>JBBQLA010000419.1:0-3293 GCA_038327485.1 Acidimicrobiales bacterium | reverse complement strand
TGGTCGGCCTGGTGTGCATCGGGCTGATCCTGGTGTCGTCGCTGTACGTCATGTCGAGCAAGGGGATCATGACGTCGGACCACTACTTCAACGGGTTCCCGGCCATGTGGAACCTCGAGGTCACAGTGATGTTCGTGCTGCAGGCTCGGGCCTGGGTCAACGTGACGGTGACCCTGGTGTTGGTGGTGTTCTCGTTCATCCCGTTGAAGTTCATCCACCCGATTCGGGTACGGGACTTCCGCAACATCACCATTCCCATCCTCGTGGTGTGGCTCGGAGCGATGCTCTACATCACCTGGATCATCAACGAGCGAACCAGCCAGATCGGTTGCGAACGGCACTGCCTGAACGGCTCAGCCGAGTGGGTGCAAGGGCTGGTGTGGATTGGCAGTGTGTGGATCATCGGGGTCGGCGTTGTGCGCACGTTCCGCGGGCCGAGCTCCCCATCCGGCTCCGGTGAGTCCAGCTCAGACGCCGCAGAGCTGGTGCCATCCACGGGGGATGCGCCCCTCGGCCATGACCCCCGCTTCCAGTAGCGAGGCGAGCACCGGCCGGGTGGCCTCGTGGCGCAGGGCGATCCGGGCGGGATCGCGGCGGACCGCGTTCCAGGTCTTCCAGCCGGGCAGGCCGGCAGCGGCGTAGACCCCGGGGTGCACCAGGGTGTCCCACATGCCACCGATGATCATCGGGGCGATGTGGCGGACGGCGAAGCGGTCCGACCACGTCGCCGTCGCCCACACCTCGGGCAGCAGCGTGCGGGCGAAGGACAGGTGCCGAGCCTCCTCGGAGCGGTGGTAGCGGTTGACCGCGGCGAGGTGCGGGTCTGACTCGGGGTGCTCGGACACCTTCTTCTGGAGCAGGTCCGGGATCTCTTCTCCGCCGAGGACGAGGGTGTAGAGCAACGCCGGCCGCTTGAGCACCTGGGGAATGCTGATCCGGTCGATCGCGCTGAACGGCCACTTCTGCAGCGGGTTCTTGGCCCGGTCGCCGATCTTGACCAACAGGTCGATGAAGAGTCGGGAGTGGCGGGTCTCCTCGCCGATCTCGTGCAGCGCGTAGGTGGCCCGCGGATCGGCGAGGTCCGGCTGGGCCATGACCTGCATGGCGAACCCGGCCATCAGCACGGCTTCGAAGCGCACGCCGGCGTCGAGCACTGCCGCCACCTCGTGGCGCGACAACGTGACCCGCTGCTCGTCGGTGAGGTCGAGCCCCAGACCGGCGACCGACAGGAGCTCGTCGGCCATCAAACGCCCCGGTCCGGGTTGGCCGGCCCGCAGATCGTCGATGTCGCGGAACCGCTTCACCGAGGCGACGTTGAGTCGCTCGACCCGAGTTTCCGAGATCGTTTCCGAGATCGTGTCTGTCATGTCGACTCCTGCGGTCTGTAGTTACCGGTAGTAACTTACCATCGGTAACTGGTGGAGAGCCCTGCGGTTCGGCGGCCATGAGTCACACTCGATTCGGGCTCAGTGGTTACCGTGAGTAGATGGCAGACGAACGGCGACGACGCAAGGCACGACCGACTGACGGGCCCGATCGAGACGACCGCCGCCAGGAACTGCTCGACGCGGCGGTTCGGGCCATCCGCAACGATGGCCAGGACGTGTCGATGGATGCCATCGCCCGCGAGGCCGGTATCACCAAGCCGATCCTGTACTCGCACTTCGGTGACAAGGCCGGCCTGGCCGAGGCGTTGTCGCTGCAGTTCTCGGCGTCGCTCGTGGGTCTGCTCGAACGGGCCGTCGACCGGACCAAGGCGCCTCGCGACACGGTGTCCGACATGATCGGCGCCTACGTGGAGCTGATCGACTCGGAGCCGAACCTGTATCGGTTCCTGGTCGACGGCTGGTCGGGCAAGCCGGGCCAACAGCAGTTGATCGACGACCTCGGCGCGACGGTGGCGCGGGAGTTGGGCGAACGGTTGCGCACCGCAGGCGCCGACTCCGGTGGGGCCGAGCCGTGGGCCTACGGCATCGTCGGGATGGTCGACATGGCGGCGTCGTGGTGGCTCGCTCGCAAGACCATGACCCGAGCTGACCTCGTGGAGTACATGACCAAGCTGTTGTGGGATGGCCTCAGCTCGAGCGGAATCGCTTAGGAGGTCGGGTTGCGCTGCGGGTTGGGCCCGACGGCCTTGCCGGGGCCGCCGTCGGCCAGCACCTCGAGGTACATCTCGTGCCAGTCCATCAGCCCGTTCTCGTGGCGCGGACTCAGCACGCCCTGCTGGTAGAGGCCGGCGTCGAGGTTGCGCTGCACGAGGTTGCAGAAGACCGCGTCCTCCTCGGCCACCTCCTCGGATTCCTTGACGATCTCGTCGGCCTCGTCGCAGTCGTCGAAGAAGAAGTAGTCGAACACCAGATCGGTGGTGTGGGGCCCACGCGGCAGCCACCGCTCGGTGCACCAGCCGCCGGGGAAGATGTCCATGCTGAAGTTGGGCCAGAAGCACATGAACGTGCCGGGCTGCAACGCCTCGTCGGGGTGCGGGGTGAGGTGGATGTTCCAGCGTCGATCGCCGTGGTTCCATACCCGGTACTTGGTGGCCTCGGTCTGGCGGGCCAGGCCGGGGTGGATGAGCGGCACGTGATAGCCCTCGAGGAAGTTGTCGCCGTAGGTCTTCCAGTTGCACTCCATGCGACGCACCGAGCGGGTGTGGAAGAGCGCTCCCTCGATGGGCCACTCGGCCATGCGCTCGGTCCAGCCTCCGAGCCAGTCGATGAGCGAGGGACCCTCAGCGGCGAGGTTGACGAACACGATGCCGCGCCACTCGTCGACCCGCACCGAGGTCAGGCACGTCTCCGGGGGCACCTCGGCGCCGAAGTCGCGGGCGTTGAGCAGCGAGCCCTTCTGATCGAAGGCCCAACCGTGGTAGCGACACACGAGGTTGCCCTGGGTGCCCGAATCGCCGATCACGATGGGCCCGGCGCGATGGGGACAGATGTTGTGGAAGGCCCGCAGCACGCCGTCGTTGCTGCGCTGCACGAAGATCGGCCACCCGGCCACGACCTCGGACAGGAAGTCGCCCGAGCGGTTGACCTGGTACGAGAAGCCCACGCACTGCCATTCCTTGGAGAAGATCTCCCGCCGCTCGACGTCGTAGATCGAGGGGTCGGTGTAGTAGGAGGCGGCGAGGGACCGAACCAGTTCTGTCACGGGCGCAATGCTAAGCCCCCCGGACACCGAGCCCGGTACCACCCGCAACTAGCGTCGGTGCGGTGAATCCACTTTCGTCCACGAGGCCCTTCCGACGAGTCGGCCTACTGGTGGCCGCAACGGTGGTCCTGATCACCGCCTGG
>JBBQLA010000418.1:0-3296 GCA_038327485.1 Acidimicrobiales bacterium | reverse complement strand
GACGCCGACACGCCGCTCGCCCCCTGACGCGACCTGCGGGTGGATCACGACCAGTTCGGTCACGATCCACCCGCAGAATCAGCTGCTGAAACCCTGGGTTGAAACGGCCCTCCAGGTCAGAGAGCGGCGATCTGGTTCGAGGCCGTGATGAGGTTGCCGAAGTCGGTCCACATCTCGGCGAAGATCGCATCCCAGGTCGCCCTGGTACCGGCCGGATCGATGTTGAAGCCGGCGACGGTCACAGCTGACACCTTGGCCGTCAGGCTGGTCAAGCTGGTGTTGGCCGCAGCGATGAGCGCATCGGGAGCGGAGGTGTCCTTGCCCTCAGCAGCCTTGGCCGCCGACTTCTCGGTCAAGCGATCCGAGAAGGTCTGCATCGCCTCGATCTTCACGGTGTCAATGATCTGCGGCAGCACGACCGCGAATACCCGCACGTCCGCGTAGATCCCGGCGCACGCCTGGACCAGCGTTGCTGTGGTGGCAGCGGACACCACGGCCGGCCGGTTGACGGTGTTGAGGGTGTTGACTACTCCGCCGATGTTGGCGTCTTGAGTGGCCTTCTCGTCGGCGCTGAGACGCTTCATGGCATCGACGCGGGCCTGCACCGCGCCCAGCGCAGTGACCCGACGATCGATTTCGGTGATGCACCGGGCTCGGCGGGCCTCCATGCCCTGGTGAGCCACGGTGGTCGACGCTCCGGCGGCGCCGCCAATGGTGCCGAACAGGATGGCCCCTGCCAGCGCTGTGCCGGCAAACGTGCGAGCGGTCGGGCGGTGGTGCTGTGTCGTGCGGTCGGTTTTCATGTGAGTGGTCCTCGGTGTCTGTACGGACGAGCCAGTTGTTCGCTCCGGTAGGACAGTTATCGCTCGGGGATGTGAGGAAGCTGTGATGCCGGTGTGAGGGCTCCGCACGGCCCGGATTCAGTCGAAGTCGTGGTCGCGATTGGGTGCGTCGAGCAATGACATGGCTTTCTCGACGGCACGGCGCGCTCGAGTGAGGCGGCGTTCGTCGACTGGCAGCTCCTTGCCTCCGGCATCGATCGATTCGCGGAGACGCACCATGGCGAGATCGGCCATCTCCTCGGAGATGGCGGACAGCCTTGATCGAAGGTCCTCGAACTCACCGGCCATGGGGGCCTCCCTCCTGGCGAATCGCCTCCGCCATGATCTCGATGGGGTGTGACACTCGAGCCCCGCCCGCGCGCAGATGCATCACACACCCGGGGTTGGCGCTCACGACCACATCAGCGCCGGAGCGATCGATGGCGTCGAGCTTGCGGGAGCGAATGGCCGCGGCCTCGTCGGGCCGCAGCATCGAGAACGCTCCGCCCGCGCCGCAGCACACACCGTCGTCGTCGAGCTCGACGACCTCGGCGTACGGATCGAGGACCACGCGAGTGGCGGCGTGACATTGCTGCACGTGGCGGAGATGGCACGGATCCGATACCGCCACCCGTGGTCGGATCCACTCGGGGCCTGGCGGTGCCAGGCGTGCCGGATCCTCGGCGAGCAGCTCCGACACCTCGACGACCCGGTCGGCGAATGCTCCTCCGTGCTCCTTCAGATGCGCTCCGCAGCCGGCCGAGTTGACCACGACCCGATGACCCAGAGCCACCCGGCGCGTCATCGCCGCCAGTTGCTCGCCCGCGAGCGTGTCGAGCCCCGAGTGGGCCGCCAATGCGCCGCAACATCCTTCCGATGAGGACGCGACCATCACGTCGAAGCCGGCCGCCCCGAGGACATCGATGGTGTCCTGGTGCACGCTTCGCTGGATTGCATCCATCACACAACCGCGGAGCACGACCACACACTCGACACCAGCACCGGTCCGGGCGCCGACACGCAGCGGGAGCGGCCTCACCTGCCAGTGGCGGGTACCAAATCGTGCCGGCACCACCCGAAGACGACCGCCGATCGCAGCGGCAGCAACGGCGAGCCCGAGCAGATGTGGGTGGCCGAGAACGCGGAATCCCAGGCGTTGCCACCACGGCACACGGTGCGCGCCGCTGGCATTCAGCTCGGCACGGACCTGATGCATCATCGAACCGAATGGCACTCCCGACGGGCAGGCTGGTTCGCAGCCTCGACACTGCACGCAGCTCTCGAACGACTCGATCGCAGCGTCGTCCAACAGCGTGCCCGCCTGCACCAGTCGCATGGTGGCGATACGACCCCTGGGCGAGCGGTCCTCCTCGCCGGTGGCGCGCCACGTCGGGCAATGGGGAAGACACAGCCCGCACGACACGCACGAAACCAGTTCGTCGGGATCGATCCCGAGGTCGAGCGGCCCAGTCGTCACGACGCCGCCGACAACGGTTCGCGACCGGGATTGAATCGGCGGGACGGATCGAACTGGTCACGGATCCGCTGGTGCACCCCCACGACCGAGGGCTGGACTCTCGGCGCAGCAGCAACGATCGACGAGTGGATCACGCCCACACCCATCTCGGCCACGAACGGCTCGGTCCAGTCGGCGACGGTCGAGGAGATTCGGCTCGGTGTGGTCGACCAGCGGTAGGGCGGCAGAGACGGGAACGGAGACGCGGCTTCTCCACGTGTCACGTCGACGAGTCCCACGTCAGCAGCGCGACGGAGCTCATCGTCGACTGCCTCGGCCGCGCCTTCGACGAGCGCCCACGTGCACGAACCGTCCCACAAGACGCTCACTGGTCGATGCAACACGCTCGAAGCCGAGGGGTCGACGCGTCCCGTGATCCACACCGACCGCGCCGCGATGGGCACGCACCGCAGGATCACTTCGGCAACACACCCGAGCGTGCCCAGCGAGCCGACCATCAATCGACACAGGTCGTATCCGCTCACGTTCTTGACGGTGGCACCGCCGATGGTGACCAGGGTGCCGGTGTGATCGACGACCTGCGCCCCCAGCAGTGCGTCGCGCACGTGACCGTCGCCGAGCCGCCTGATTCCCGATCGTCCGACCGCCAACACCCCGCCCACCGTGCAACCGGTCGGACCGTCGAGGATGACGCGCTGACCGGCTTCGCCGACGACGCGCTGCAGCTCATCCAGGGGAGTCCCGGCGCCGACCCGCACGGTCATCTCGGCCGGCTCGTGCTCGCTCACACCAACCGGTGCCCTCACGACCAGCGCCGCTGCCGAAGGTGCTCCCCCCACCAGATATCTCGTGTCGCCGCCGACCACCCGCACCGGTCCTGTTGGGCCGATCTCCGCGGCGAAGCGGTCCAATCGCTCGGCGCGAGCGTCGCTCAGCACCGCTTCAGATCCATACGCCGTCGGGAAGGTTCTGCAGCTCGCCACAACCGACGCCGACCG
>JBBQLA010000417.1:0-3303 GCA_038327485.1 Acidimicrobiales bacterium | reverse complement strand
CCGACACCAACACCGCTGGCAGGACGTCGGGGAGCTGCTCGCGGCAGGGATCGACGTGATCACCACACTCGACATCGGCGAACTCGAGTCGCTTGCCTCGGTGGTCGCCGACATCACCGGCCGTGACCCCGTCGACGTCGTGCCCGATCGGATCGTGCGGACGGCCAGCCAGATCCATCTGGTCGACCAGACCCCTGAAGCGCTGCGACGCCGGCTGGCCCACGGGAACATCGTCGGCGTTGACGAGCTTCCTGCCGATCTGGCCGAGGCGTTCTCCGAGGAGAAGCTCGCTGCGTTGCGCGAGCTCACGCTGGGCTGGATGGTCGACCGGGCGGAGGAGGACCGCGGTCGTCGCTGCGCTGTACATCCCGACGCCGCGGCGTGGGAGACGCGGGAGGTGGTGGTCGTCGCGATCACCGGGGCGGCGAGTGCGGCGCCCGTGATCGCTCGGGCCGCGCGGATCGCTGACCGTCAGCGAGGTCGGTTGGTCGGCGTTCATGTGCGAAGCATTGATTCGCTCGCGGCCACCACCGTGGTCGACGCGCTCGAGGAACAACATCGGTTGCTTCGATCGTTCGGTGGTACATACCAGGAGGTGGCCTCGGGCGACGTCGCCGCGGCGTTGGTCAAGGTGGCCTTGGCCGAGGGAGCCACCCAGATCGTGATCGGTTCGTCGGGTCGGTCACGGTGGGTCGAGCTGACGCGCGGCTCGCTGGTGTCGGAGATGGTCGATCGGTCGCCCATCGACGTGCACGTGGTCGCCACCGAAGTCGCTGCACGCCGCTCGCTGCGACGTCGATCGGCAGCGCGACCGTCGGTGTTTTCGCCTCGTCGAACCATCTGGTCGTGGGCCGTTGCCGCCGTGGCACCCTTGGTCACCGCGCTGGTCCTGAGCGCAGTGGATCATTCCGTGCCGGTCTCGGCCCAGCTCCTGATCATGCTGTTGACGGTGGTGGCTGCGGCGGTCTCGGGCGGGCGGCGACCAGCGGTGCTGGCCGCAGTCGAGGCATTCCTGCTGTCCAACTGGTACTTCGTGGCGCCAGTCCATGCGTTGTCGATCACCGACAGCGAGGACGTGGTGTCGCTGATTTCCTTCCTGATCGTGGCGCTGACGGTCGGTGGGTACGTTTCGGCCGCGACGCGCCGGTCGCTCGACGCAGTGCGAGCTCGTTCCGATGCCTCCACCCTGGCTGCGATGGCCGGGGAGGTGGCGACACGGCCCGACCCCGTGGCGGCCCTGGTGGCCCGCCTCCGCGACAGCTTCGGCGCGACCGGAGCGTCGTTGATGTTGCGGGAGGAGGGCGAATGGGTTGTGGCCGCATCCGACGGTCCGGCGTCGCCGGTTGACGACGATCACGCCGCGTCGACCTTGGCGGTGGGTGATCAGGGCCGCTTGCTGCTGGCCGGCTCGGCCCTTCGGTCGATCGACGATGAGACCATCGGGGCCTTTCTGGATCAGCTGGCCATCGCTGCTGAGCAGCAGCGACTTCGAACGAGGGAGCGGGAGGCTGCACTGGCAGCGCCGGCCAACGAACTGCGCGCCGCGTTGCTCAACGCGGTCTCCCACGATCTCCGCACCCCATTGGCATCGGTGAAGGCCGCGGTGTCGACACTGCGACAGTCCGACGTGGAGTGGCCCCCCGAAATTCGCGCCGAGTTCCTGGCCACGATCGAAGCCGGCACTGATCGCCTGTCGGGGCTCATCGTGAACCTTCTCGACATGAGTCGGATCCAGGCTGGAGCGGTCGAGCTGAGACTGGACACGGTGCGCCTCGACGAGATCGTGTTGCGATCGGTGATCGGCGTGCAGCCATCGTCCGTCGACGCCAGCGGCGCTGGGGTGGGCATCGATGTCGACATCGATGAGGCGTTGCCGGGTGTGCTGGCCGACCCGGCGCTGTTGCAACACGTGGTGACCAACGTGGTCGACAACGCGATCAAGTGGTCACCGCTGGGCGGCCGGGTTCGAGTCGACGCTGCCGTCATCGACGCGTCCGTGATCGTGCTCCGGATCATCGACCAGGGCCCAGGCATCCCTCGAAGCCAGCGTGACACCGTGCTGCAACCCTTCCAGCGGCGGGGCGATACTGCTGAAGTGGAAGGCACCGGACTCGGTCTCGCTGTAGCGAGCGGGTTCGCGCATCTGATGGGCGTGGGGCTGCGCATCGAGGACACGCCCGGTGGCGGAACCACCGTGGTGCTCGAACTGCCGATGGCGGGGCGGTGATGGAGCCCCGACCACGCATCCTGGTGGTGGATGACGAGGCCGACCTCCGTCGGACGCTCGAGGTCAATCTGAGCGCGCGAGGCTTCGAGGTGGAAGTGGTCGGAACGGGTGAGCACGCCATCGACGCGATCGGTCGTGAGCTGCCCGATCTGGTCGTGCTCGATCTCGGGTTGCCAGGGATGTCGGGGGTCGACGTCATCGAATCGGTCCGGGCCTGGAACCCGGTTCCGATCATTGTGTTGTCGGCCCGAGAGTCCGAGCAGGAGAAGGTGCGTGCGCTCGACGCCGGCGCCGATGACTACGTCACGAAACCGTTTGGCGTCGACGAGCTGCTGGCTCGGATCCGCGCCGCGTTGCGCCGCAATGTCGTCGCCGCCGGCCCGATCCACACCATCGAAGCGCCCGGTTTCACCGTCGATCTCATCAACAAGCGGGTGCTTCGCGACGGTGAGGAGGTCAGGCTCACCCCGACCGAATGGCACATGGTCGAGGTGCTGGCTCGCCATCACGGCCGGCTGGTGTCTCAACGTCAGTTGCTGCAGGAGGTGTGGGGGCCCGAGTACGGCAATGAGTCGAACTATCTGCGGGTCTACATGGCGCAGATCCGCCGCAAGTTGGAGGTCGATCCGGCCACGCCCCAGGCCTTCGTGACCGAACCGGGTCGCGGCTACCGCCTCATGTCGGTCGAGCCGGACTGACTCCGTTCGTCGTTGGCTCGCAACGTGCACCGCTCAGTGCGTCGGTAGCGGCTCGTGGACAACGCCGTCGGTGAGGATTTCGTACTCCGGGTTCAGGATGGTCAGCCGGCCTCGTTGCTCGGTCACGATCCCTTCGACCGCGATCCGGGTGCCGGCGGCGACGCCCGGCAACGTCCGGCGCCCGAAGAACGCCACGACCAGTGAGCCGCTCTCGTCGACCAGCGTCAGCTCGAACGTCGGCGTGCCGGCCAGCGGCTGGACTCGCACGGCGTACACCTTGCCGGCCACCCTCACTCGCTGACGCACCGTCACGGTCGCGATGGGGGAGCGGTCGGTGGGGAAGGGGAACGTGCCGAGGTCCATCCCGAGCCGGCGACT
>JBBQLA010000416.1:0-3319 GCA_038327485.1 Acidimicrobiales bacterium | reverse complement strand
ACAACCAGATCTGGGTGGCCTTGGTGTCGAAGCGAGCGACGATCTCTCGGCTCGCGTCCATCAGGTCGCGCACTCGTGCCGCCGCCGGCCCCGTCGGCCACACCGCCGCCTGATCGGTGATGTCGTGAGGGGGCGTGCAGTCGGCGTCGATCCAGTCACCAGGCGCCACCAGGATGTGGCGGTACTGCACCCCGGCGTGGAATTCGAGAGTGGTACCGGCGCCACGGCCGAGCTCGGCGTCGAGCGCGGCGAGGATGGCGCCGGCCAGCTGGTCGTCGGGATGTCCGCCGGCGAAGTCCACCATCGTGCCGTCGGCGCCGATGGTCACCAGGTTGCAGCGGTAGGCCAGGCGATCCGCCGGCAACTTCAATCCGAGTGCCGCAGCCTCGATCGGTGCCCGACCGGTGTGATAGCGGGCTGGGTCGTAGCCGAGGATCGACATGTTCCCCACGTCGCTGCCCGGCGCCATTCCGTCGGGGATCACCGCGGCTCGTCCAACTTCGGCCCGGGCGGCCAGCTTGGCCAGATTCGGCATCGACGCAACATCGAGCGGGGTCCGCCCGCCCAGGTCATCGCAGGGCTCATCGGCACAACCGTCAGGAACACAGACCACGTACTTCATGGCGATCAGTCTGGCAGGATCGACGGATGGGCCGAATCCCACTCTCCCGTTCACGCACTCGACACCTCCCCCCGCCCACCGGGCCGGCACCTCGGGTGGTCATCCTGGGCGCCGGCATGTCCGGGCTGTGCGCGGCGATCCGTCTGCGCGGCATCGGCGTGGGCGACATCACCATCCTCGAACGATCCGACGGCGTCGGCGGCACCTGGCGCGACAACCACTACCCCGGCTCCGGCTGCGATGTCCCGAGCCACCTGTACTCCTACTCCTTCGCCCCCAACCCGAACTGGACCCGCAAGTTCTCACCGCAACACGAGATCCTGGCCTACTTCGAGCGCATCGCCGACGACTACGACCTGCGCCCGTTGTGCCGGTTCGGAGTCGAGGTCACCGAGGCCTGCTTCGACGAAACCGACAACGTGTGGCGCATCGAGACCGCGGAGCACGGCGAGTTCGTGGGCGACGTGTTCATCGCGGCCACCGGACAACTCAACCGGCCGTTCATCCCTGACCTGCCGGGCCTGGACCGTTTCGAGGGCACCGCGTTTCACTCGGCCCGATGGGATCATGACCACGACCTGACCGGCGAGCGGGTCGGCGTGGTGGGCAGCGGCGCCTCGGCCATCCAGTTCGTGCCCCACGTCGCCCGACAGGCCGCCGAGCTGACGCTGTTCCAACGCAGTCCCAACTGGGTGGCACCCAAACCCGACCGGGCCTTCTCACCACGGGAACTGATGGCGTTCCGTCGGATCCCTGGTTTGGCCAAGGCCTACCGCTTCTCGATCTACGCCCGTTTCGAGATGCGTTTCAACATGATGATGCAGCGCAGTTGGATGCGGCCCCTGCTCACCAAGATGTTCGTGAAGGAGCTGTCGAAGCTCGTCTCGGACCGGACTCCGTGGGCTGCGGTCATCCCCGACTATCCGCTGGGATGCAAGCGGATCCTGATCTCCGACGACTGGTACCCCGCGATCCTGGCGCCGACGACGACCATCGAACTCGACCCGATCGCCGAAGTCGTCCCCGACGGGATCGTCACCACATCGGGAACTCATCATCGCCTCGACACGATCATCTTCGGCACCGGGTTCCAGACCACCAAGTTCCTGACGCCGATCACGGTGACCGGCCCGGAAGGAGCCGATCTGCACGAGACGTGGGCGAAGGGGGCGAGCGCGCATCTCGGCATGACTGTCTCCGGATTTCCGAACCTGTTCATTCTGTACGGGCCAAACACCAACCTCGGTCACAACTCCATCATCTTCATGACCGAGCGGCAGGTGGACCACGTGGTGATGTGCGTCGAGAACCTGTGGCGCTCCGGCGCGGACCGGATCGAGTTGCGGAGCGAGGTGATGGCGGCCAGCGACGCCGAGATCCAGCGTCGGGCGGCGCGCACCGTGTGGGTCGCCGGCTGCGACAGTTGGTACAAGGACGAGGCCGGTCGACTCACCAACAACTGGCCGGCCCACACCTACGAGTTCTGGCGTCGAGCCGCCAAGGACCCCACCGACGACTACGAGCTCGTCACGAGCCGCGACAGCGTCATCACGACGAGCTGACCGACCCCCGCACGTAGGCCTGCACGGCGGCGAGGTCGTTGGGCAGATGGTCGTAACGCTCGGGTCGATCGAACAGGTCGGCCAGATGCGGCGGCAGCGATGGACGATGGCCGGTGGCCTGCTCGACGGCGTCGGTGAACTTGGCGGGGTGCGCGGTGCCGAGGCAGATCATCGGCGTGTCGTTGCGGGGCATCGACCGGGCCACGCCGATCCCGACCGCGGTGTGTGGGTCGATCAACAGCTCGTCGGTCACCCACAGGTCGCCCATCAGGTCGAGGCACTGGTCGTCGGTGAAGCGCCCGGCCGCGAAGTGCTCGCTCAACCACCCGAGCCGATCGAGCGGGATCGACACCACTCCCTCTGAGCGGAACTGCATCATCAGCTCGCTGACGTCGGTGCCGTTGCGGCCGAGCATTTCGAAGAGGAGCCGCTCGAGGTTCGACGACACCTGGATGTCCATCGACGGGCTCAGTGACGGCACCACGTCGTGGATGGCCATCTCGCCGGTCCCGAAGAAGCGGGTGAGGATGTCGTTGTGATTCGAGGCGATGACCAGCTGATCGACATCGAGGCCCATCCGCATGGCCGCGTAGCCGGCGAAGATGTTGCCGAAGTTGCCGGTCGGAACGCAGAAACTCACTGGACCGGGCGACCCCACGGCTCGACGAACCGCCGCAGCCGAGGTCACGTAGTAGACGATCTGCGCCATGACTCGGGCCCAGTTGATCGAGTTGACCGCGCTGAGGTGCAGCTCGCGGCGGAACTCGACGTCTGCGAACATCGCTTTCACCAGGTCCTGGCAGTCGTCGAAGGTTCCGTCGATCGCAACGTTGTGCACGTTCGAGTCGGCGACGGTGGTCATCTGTCGACGCTGGACTTCGGACGTGCGACCACTGGGATGCAGCACGACGATGTCGATCGAGCTGCTGCCGCGGACCGCGTCGATGGCCGCCGAACCGGTATCGCCCGAGGTGGCGCCAACGATCATCACCCGCTCGCCGCGGTGCTGGAGTTCGTGCTCGAAGAGCCGGCCGACCAACTGCAGCGCAACGTCCTTGAATGCCAGGGTCGGGCCCCAGTACAGCTCGCTCAGCCACAGGCCGCCGCCCAGAGGACGCACCGGCACCACCTCCGG
>JBBQLA010000415.1:0-3322 GCA_038327485.1 Acidimicrobiales bacterium | reverse complement strand
TGGCGGACCTCGTCGAACGCCAGGCAGATCAGGTCCTCGTGGGTGTCCTGATGCAGGAGCACCACTCGACCACAGCCGTCTCGCGGTGCCGCGGTCGGCGGTGGGTACCGCCGCAGCAGTTCGGCGAGCACGGCGGCGCTGTGGAAGATCGCGTCCTGGGCGGTGGTCGGGTCATTGACGCCCGGCGACAGGGCCTTCAGGGCGACATCGGCGAGTTGGCGGAGCCCGAACGAGATGTCCTGCTGCATCGTTCGGGTTTCCCCCGTGAAGATCGAGGCCAAGACCAGGCGCTCCACGGCGTCGACATCGTCCGGTTCCACCGAGAGTGTGCAGACCGGTGACCCGGCGACGGCGTAGTGCCCCGGGTGCGCCTCGACCCACATGATGTGCCCGGGAGGGACGCAGGCGGTGAGCTTGTCCACGTCGACCTGTTGGATCCACCCGCTTCGATCGAACCTGATCGTGTGCGCAGGATGTGTCGGGTGTTCCGGATCGGTCGGGTGGGCCAGCGACGGTTCCGCGGCTCCGGCGGACGTGGGCCACGTCCGCGTGACCTGGGTGATCGCCTCGTCTTCGACGTCATGGAGGATGTGGCTGATGTCCATGGAGTGGGCGCTGTGGTCGATGAAGGCGACCACAGCCAGGATGGTGGCGATGCCGAGGACGACGGCGATCGCGACCGAGAGGTTGGGGATCACGGGGTCGCCGCCCTCCTCGAGGGCACCTCGCACCGAGCGCAGGATCAGCAGGCAGTAGGTGAAGGTGCCGACCACGAGGCCCATCACCCTTTTGTTGAACGGGTCGCGGAAGAGGGTGTGGACGACGCGGGGGGAGTACTGGTTCGACGCCTGTTGGATGATCAACAGGGAGACCGAGAAGGCGATGCCGGCGAAGGTGATCGTCGCGCCGGCGATCGTTCCCAGCAGTGCTCGGGCGCTCTGGACCGTCGAGGTGAAGCCGAGCGGGAGGGTCGCGCCCGACTGGTCCAGCGCGCGATCGAACGCGATCGCCGCCGACGCGAGGATGATCGCCACCACCACGGCGAGCATGGGGACGAGGAACAGGCTTGCCCGGAACCGCTCCGCCAGCGCGTTCAGTCGCAGGCTCAAGACGGCGACCGCCCGGCGACCGCGATGGCGTTGCCGGACCCGGCATCGTCGGTACGAGCTGTCAGTGCGCGACGTCGTCGAACGACGTGACCGGCCCTCGCGGGGAGACGGGTCGGTCGGTCCGGTTTCGTCGGGCGCGATTTCTCCACCCGGGTGGCTTCGTTGTGGGCTTCGCACGAGCGGACGAGCATGGTGGCTCCCTCGGTGGTGGAGCGTCCTCACCGATCTCCGGTGGGTCAGGCGCAATGGTGGTCGGGTGGTTGGCGGTTCGGCGGAGCAGTGCCTTGCTCCGGGCCGCGACGATTCGAGGGTCGTCGTACCGGCTGACCAGGTCAGCGATGCCGTGGTCGAAGTGCTGGGCCCGAACCGCAGGTTCGTTGGTGTCGTCGATCAGGATCACTGGTGGACCGCGTCGGGATCGGAGCGCTTCGGCGAGGCTGAGCCCGTCCATGCCGGCGAGGTGGTGGGCGACGATGACGAGGTCGACGGCTCGATACGAGAGCACGTACAGCGCGTCCTCCGCACACTGCGTTTCGAGGATTCGTCGGCCGGTGGACGCCAGCGCGATGGCGAGGCCAGTGCGCGACAGCTCATCAGGATCGACGAGGAGCACGGTCTCGGATCGATCGTCGCGCCGCCGGACCGGGGTTGTGAAGGTTGCCACGGATTGGATCGTCGCAGTCGTTCGTCGCCGGTCGAGGTCCGGCGTGTCACGGGGTCGTCACAACGTTTCCGGTGCGTCAGTGGTGGGGTCGGTAGTCGCGGGGAGCGTGAGGGTGAAGCGGGCTCCGCCTTCGGGTCGGTTCGCGGCGGCGATGTCGCCACCTTGGGCACGGGCGTGCTCTCGGGCGATGGCGAGCCCGAGTCCTGACCCGCCGGCGGCGCGGGACTCGTCGCTCTTGTAGAACCGGTCGAAGACCCGTTCGAGTCGGTCTGGGGGGATGCCGGGTCCCTCATCGAGGACGTCGATGACAATGTCGGGTCCGCGGTGGTGCGCGGTGACGGTGATGGGTCCATGTCCGTGCGCGGCGGCGTTCGCCACGAGGTTGCCCAGCACTCGGCGAAAGCGTCCTCGGGCCGCAGCCACCCACAACCCGGTTTCGGTGTCCACCGTGACGTTGACCGTGTCGGGCAGCTTGAGCGAATCGATCGTGGCGTGTATCGCGACTGCGACGTCGAGGGCTTCGGCGTCCACCGGTTCGGCACCAGCGTCGAGGCGGGAGAGCTCGAGCAGGTCGAGCACGAGGTCTTTGAGACGGGCCACGTCGTTGAGCAGCACTGTGACTGGGCGTCGAGACGACTCGGGGAGCTCGTCGAGATGGTCCTGGAGCAGGATCGCGGTGGCGGTCATCCCGGTGAGCGGGGTGCGCAGGTCGTGGGCGACGTCGGACGTGAACTGGCGTTCGCGTTCGGCGGCCCGGGCCAGCTCGTCGATCTTGGCGGCGAGGGCGTCGGCCATCGTGTTGAACGACTCGGCCCACACCCCGAACTCGTCATCGGCGTCCGTGACGTCAAGCCGGGTGTCGAGAAGACCGCCCGCGAGGGCCGCGGCGGCGTCGGCGGCCTTGCGGACCGGGCGGAGGGTTCGGCCCGACACCACATAGCCGATCGCCAGCGAACCGATCACGATGAGGACCCAGCCCCACCACAGCACCGCCCGCAGCTCGGCGAGGCTGGACTGCAACTGATCGAGCGAGAAGAAGAACACGTAGCGCACCTCGGTCGCGCCCGTCCCGGCCACGAGCAGGTACGACGTGGCGCCCTGATCGACGTCGGCGGTGACCAGTTCCCCCGGCCGACCCTGGAGCAGTTCGGCGGGGATGTCAGCGACGGTCAGGAGCTTGGACGACGAGTAGGCGTTCCCCTGGGCCGTGATGGCGATGGTGTCCGTACCCGATCGCTTCTCGTAGGCGCCCAGGAGGCGTTCGAAGCTGGTGGAGTCGAGCGTTGACGGTGACAGGGCGAGCGCCACGCGGACCTCGTCCTGGCTCATCTCGCGGAAGTTGCGCCACCGGTAGCCGCTGGCGAACCCGTAGGTCGTGATGGCCAACAGGCCCGAGCTGAGCGCCGCGGTGATCGCGAATGCGGCGGTGAGCCGTCGCCGGAACCGACGTGGCGCGGGGCGCTCAGCCACGTTCGAACCGGTAGCCCACGGATCGGATCGTGGTGATGTACGTCGGCTGGTCGGCGTCGTCGCCGAGCTTCGCGCGCAG
>JBBQLA010000414.1:0-3329 GCA_038327485.1 Acidimicrobiales bacterium | reverse complement strand
GAGAGCGATGCTCAGCGCATCGAGCTGCTCGGCCAACTGCAGGAGTTGGCCCCCGCAGAGGTGCCGGTCAACTTCTTGAACCCGCGTCCGGGCACGCCGTTGGCCTTGCGGGCGTTGACCCCGGCCAAGGACGCGCTGAAGTGGATCGCTCTGTTCCGCCTGGCCCTGCCCAACGTGATCCTGCGATACGCCGGCGGACGCGAAGTCACCCTGGCGGACCTGCAGTCGGCCGGGCTCACCGCCGGCATCAACGCGCTGATCATCGGCAACTACCTCACCACCCTCGGTCGCACCCCGACCGAGGATCTCGAGATGCTCGCCGAGCTCCGCATGCCGATCGGCTCGCTCTCAAAGTCGCTGTAGTCCGATCCGATGTCTCGGGTCTACATCCACGAGTTCATCGACATCATCGGGAACCAGCGCGCCAAGTACCTCCACCACATGACCGCCAACTGGGGCCCCGTGGGTCGGGCCGAACGTGACCAGCTGTGCTTCGGGGTGTGGGGCGTCGTCGGTTCGACCGGCGCCTGGCCGCAGGTCGTGAACCTGTGGGAGTACGAGAGCTGGGAGGCGCTGGCGTCCAACTTCGAGTTCGAGCTGTCCTCGGTGTCGATGCAGGACCCGTCGCTCGAGGAGTGGTGGAACGTCGCGGCGTCGCTGCGACGCGGCGGGGTCGACCGGATCCTGGTGGCGCCCGACTGGTCGCCGTCGATCGACGAGCTGTGCGCCGAACGGCAGCCCGACGGGGGTGCGGCCGCTGCTGCGGGCTATTGCCACGAGCTGGTCGGTTGCCGTCGAGGAGCGGCGACCGAGCTGCTGGAGTCGGTTCGATCACACGGGCTTCCGGCCTACGCCGAGGCGGGGCTGAGCCTGGTCGGTGCTTTCGTTCGAGCGATGGCCGACGACGACGAGGTCGTCCTCATCTGGTCGTTCGACTCGTGGTCGATGTGGGGTGCCTTCGAGCACTCCCATTCGGCGGTCGCGACGTGGCGCGAGGAAATCGCCGAGCGGGTGACGTCGTGGGAGCGCATCCTGCTGACCGACGCCGAGTTCGCCCCGCTTCGCACCGGCCGTCAGCCCCAGGAAGGCGACCGTCGCCCCTTCGACGAGTTCTGAGGCCAGAGCGCACTTGCGGAACGCTGTTCCACTTTCTGATGAACGGCGTTCGATCGTCCGGTACGCTCCGTGAATCACTCACTCGGGGAGCATCATGAATTCGTTCGCTCGGCGGTCCGTCGCCGCCACGCTTGTCGCCTTCACGGTCATTGGGGCCTCCTGTGCCCCGCCGACGGTCACACTCGATCCCTCGCCGGTGACGTTCGCCGTGCACACCGTCGACGCGGCCGTTCCCGGCGCCTCCTTCGTGGTCGCGGCCGATGCCCTGGCCGGCCACGGTGACGAACTCGTGGTCTCAGCCTTCGGCAAGCCACTCAACGGCCCCGGCACCGTGAGCATCTACCAACAGGGTGCCAATCTCGACACCTGGACCAAGACCCCCGTCGTCACCGCAGTCGACGCCATCAAGTTCCCCAACGAGGCGACCGTCGCCGACATCAACGGTGACGGCAAGGCCGACGTGGTCGTCGCCGGCGGGTTCTTCACCTGCGCCTTCGCCGGGCCGGGCTGCGGCACACTGGCCTGGTTCGAGCAGTCCTCCAGCGGTTACGTCCGTCACGACGTGGTCACCAACTCGCCCGAATTCTTCCACCGCGCCGTCGTCGTCGACTTCAACGGCGACGGCGTCACCGATCTGGTGACCGTGGGCGAGACCTTCTCGACCGCCACCGTCGAGTGGTACCAGGGCAGCGCCGATCCGTTGGCGCCGCGCTTCTCATCGACCCCCCACATCATCGGATACGGCGGTGGCTCGCTGCCCGAGGTCCGCGACGTGAACGGAGACGGCCGTCTCGACGTGATCTCGGCGCAGTACTTCGCCCAGGGTCGCTCGTTCGCCTGGTTTGAACGCACCGCTGATCCCTCGCCCGCCAACCCGGCCGGCACCTTCGTTGACCACACGATCACCGGCGTGGTCGGCGGTTCGTTCCAGGTGCGAGCGGTCGCCAACCTTCGCGGCGATGGCGTGACCCGCTACCTCGCCACCAACCACGCGTCGACGACCTTCAACGGCGGGTCGCCCGAGTCGGGTGTGTACGAGCTCGATCCCGGCGCCGACCCGACCGCGCTGTGGGGGGTCACGCTCCGCTCGCAGGGCATCTCGGCCCGCCCCACCAGCCCGCAGACGTTGGCTCCGGGCACGTTCGACACCGGTGACATCGACGGCGACGGTCGCATCGACGTGGCCGTCGCGGGTGACGGCGACGCCCGGTTGTTCTGGATGAAGCAGCAGGCCGACGGGTCGTTCACGACCTACGTGATCGCCGACACCATGGGCCAGGCCGGCGGCGGCGCCGTGCGTGACTTCAACGGCGACGGCCACGCAGATGTGGTGTTCTCCTCCTACGAGCAGGACGTCGTTCGGATCTACTCAGCGACCTGAGGCGCATAGTCTCTCGATCTCATTCGAGGGGGACCATGTCGAAGATCAAACTGCTGATGGTCGTGGGCGCGCTCGTTGCCTCCTCGGCCTGTACTGATTCGGCCACGTCGACGGGCCGGACCTCGACCACCACGGTGAAACAGGGCAGCGCCGTGGCTGCTCTGCGGGTGGTGTCGAGTCCGGCCGACATGGTGAGCGGCGGTGATGCGTTGGTCGAGATCGACCCCGGGACTTCCTCGGGCAAGGTGGCCGTCTCGCTCAACGGCGCCGATGTCACATCGACGTTCGTCGCCACCGACGCCAAGCTTCGCGGCCTGGTCACCGGGTTGAAGACCGGCAAGAACACGCTCGCCGCCAAGCGTGACGGAACGTCGTTGGGTGAACTGAAGCTCACCGATTTCCCGATCACCGGGCCGATCTTCTCGGGGCCGCATCAGGCGCCCTACATCTGCACGACCGAGAAGCTCGGACTGGGCCCGGCGACCGATGCCGACTGCTCGGCGCCCACCAAGGTGTCGTGGTTCTACTACCCCGGCGGCACCGGTCAGCCGGCGGGCAGCTTCTCCAAACCCAAGCCGCTCGAGGACCCGACCGCAGTCCCGTCCGACGTCGAGATGATCGACCGGAACGGCACCCAGGTTCCGTTCATCGTGCGGGAGGAACGGGGCGTGATCGATCGCTCGGTGTACGTGATCCACGTGCTCGACCCGAAGCCGTCCCCCACCGAGTGGGATGCCGGCGCGTGGAACCAGCGGCTGATCTACAACTACGGCGGCGGTTGTGGCACCGGATACAACCAGGGTGACTTCCTCGGGCCCATCGTGGACGCGTC
>JBBQLA010000413.1:0-3338 GCA_038327485.1 Acidimicrobiales bacterium | reverse complement strand
CTCCGTTTTCGGCCATTACCCGGGCAAGATCAGCGCAGTCGACGGTGGCATCGACGTCGATGGCGACGTACTCAAGGTCGTGTCGCATCGTGACCCCGCTGAGATTCCCTGGGGCGACCTGGGCGTCGACGTGGTCATCGAGTCGACCGGCTTCTTCAGCGACCGCGACAAGGCCGCGGCGCACATCACCGGCGGCGCCCCGCGAGTGATCGTGTCGGCCCCCTCCAACGGAGCCGACGCTACGTTCGTCATCGGCGTCAACGAGGACACCTTCGATCCGGCCAAGCACACAGTGGTGTCCAACGCCTCGTGTACGACCAACTGTTTCGTGCCGCTGATCCACGTGCTCGACGAGGCCTTCGGCGTCGAGAAGGGCCTGATGACGACGGTCCACGCGTACACCGGCGACCAGTCGCTGGTGGATGGCCCCCACAGCGATCTTCGTCGTGCTCGCGCTGCAGCCATCAACATCATTCCGACCGGCACAGGTGCCGCTCGAGCGACAGGTCTCGTCCTCGAGTCGATGCAGGGCAAGCTCGACGGCACGTCGCTGCGAGTACCGGTCCCGACCGGTTCGATCACCGATTTCGTGGGCGTCCTCAAACGTGACGTGACCAAGGACGAGGTCAACGGGGCGTTCGAGAAGGCCGCGTCGTCGGGTCGACTCAAGGGCATCCTGCAGTACTCGACCGAGCCGCTGGTCAGCAGCGACATCGTCGGTTCGACGTACAGCTCGATTTTCGATTCGGGCCTCACCATGGCGATGGGCAACCTGATCAAGGTGCTGTCGTGGTACGACAACGAGACCGGCTACTCCAACCGTCTGGTCGACCTGGCTCTGATCGTCGGCGCTGCAAACAAGTGAGCACCTTCGGGGTCCCGGATCTCGAAGATCTTCCAGATGTCGCGGGGAAGTCGGTGCTGGTGCGCGTCGATTTCAACGTACCCATCAAGGACGGTGTGATCACTGATGATCTGCGCATCACTGCGGCGTTGCCGACCCTCGAGTGGTTGACCGAACGCGGCGCCAAGATCACTGCGGCCACTCACCTCGGTCGACCCAAGGGCACACCTGACGCCAAGTACTCCGTCGAGCCGGTTCGCACTCGCCTGGCGGAACTGGCGCCCGGTGTGACGTTGGCCGAGAACCTGCGGTTCAACCCGGGGGAGGAGGCCAACGAAGCGGCCTTCGTCCAAGAGCTGATCGCCGGTCACGACCTGTATGTGAACGACGCGTTCGGTGCGTCGCACCGCGCTCACGCGTCGATCGTCGGGCCTCCGCAGTTCCTGCCGTCAGCGGCTGGGCTGTTGTTGTCGAAGGAGGTCGAGGTGCTCCTCGGGCTTCGCAACGACCCGGGTCGGCCGTTCGTGGCCATCATCGGCGGGTCGAAAGTGTCCGACAAGCTGGGGTTCCTCGATGCGTTGCTGGGCATTGCCGATGACGTGATCATCGGTGGAGGCATGTGCTTCACCTTCCTTGCCGCGATGGGTCACTCGATCGGCAACTCCTTGTTCGAGGCGGACCACGTCGAGCACTGCAAGCGACTGCTCGACGAGCACGGTGATCGGCTGCACCTGCCGAGCGACATCGTGGGCATGGGCCCCGGCGGCAAGTTGTTCGACGCCGCGGCCGGGGGAGAGGTGCGCAACTTCGGTCGCAGCCTGCCTGAGGGCTGGATGGGTGTCGACATTGGTCCAGGCACGGCCGCCGAGTTCGGCGACATCATCGCCGAGGCGTCATCGATCTTGTGGAATGGCCCGATGGGCGTGTTCGAGGATCCGCGCTTTGCTGCCGGCACCCGTTTCGTGGCCGAAGCTGTCGCCGGTTCGCGCGGCTACTCAGTCATCGGTGGTGGCGATTCGGCCGCAGCGGCCGCACAGTTCGGGGTGGCCGATCGCGTGTCCCACATCTCCACTGGGGGTGGCGCATCACTCGAGCTCATCGAGAGGGGTGACCTGCCCGGTCTCGAAGCTTTGCGGGGCGCCTCCAACGCCTGAGCCCAGACCCGAACTCGGCCCCCGCACGACCGTGTTGGTCATGGGAGGGCCGAGTTCGTCACGCCCGAAGGCGTCAGTCGGTTCAGAAGCCGGGCAGCGAGCCTCGGCACAGAGCGACGGCATCGTAGAGAATGCCGTCAGGACACACCGTCGAATCGTCGACGGTGACTCCAGAGAGGTCCGCTTTGATCCACAGCGAACCTTCCAAGTGGGCTCCTGCGAGCTTCACGTTGATCAGGGTGGCGCCACTCAGATCGGCGTACTGCAGCTCTGCGCTCGTGGCGTCGATCTCGGTCCAGGTGGTGCCGGTCAGGTCGTTGCGGCTCGACTCGCCACCGCCGACCAGCACGATGCCGGTGAAGTTGCTGCTCACGAACTTGGCGCCTGCTGCGTGCGGGTACTTGAAGTTGGCGTAGCTCAGATTGGAGCTGATGATCGTGGTTCCCTCGAGGTGGGCGTCAGGCGCGTAGGTCTGGTTGCCCGAAGGTCCCCCGCTCGAGCCGCTCGGCGACAGATCCACCTTCTCGATGGTGATGCCTGAGAGGTCGCAGGAGACACCGAAGTTCGCGCCGGGGTGAAAGTTCGGCGGGCTGCAGTCGGGGCCGGCGTTCGGGTTGGTGGTGGTGGTCGGAGCTGCGGTAGTGGTGGTGCCGCCGCTGGCCGTCGGAGTGCCACAGCCGGTCAACGCAAGAGCTGCGACCACTGTGGATGCAGCCGCGATTCGGATTCGGAACGTCATTGGTCTCTCCCCAAGGGTCCGACGGCGCCTCCGACGGACTGTCGACAACGTACTGAACAAAGGGTGATGTGCGCCATGGGTGCTTTGGAACGGTCGCCAGCGGGAGATCGAGCACGGGCTCGCGACTACCGTCGCCCCATGGCCACCTCACGCAAGCCGCTGATCAGCGGAAACTGGAAGATGCATCACGACCACTTCGAGGCACTGCGCACCGTGCAGAAGCTGTCGTACAACCTGGCTGGTCACGACTTCAGCAAGGTCGAGGTGTCCGTGCATCCGCCGTTCACCGACATCCGCACCGTGCAGACGGCGATCGACTCCGACCGGATGAAGTTCTCGGTGGGGGCGCAGAACTGCCATTGGGAAGCCAAGGGCGCGTTCACCGGAGAGGTCTCCGCGTTGTTTCTGGCGAAACTCAACATCAGCTACGTGATCGCCGGACACTCCGAGCGACGTGAGCTGTTCGGCGAGACCGACGAGCAGGTCAATCTCAAAGTGAAGGCGATCATCGCCGCCGGCATCACGCCGATCATGTGCTGCGGGGAGACCGACGCCGAGCGAGAGGCGGGGGAGGCGGAGTCGAAGGTGAGCGGGCAGATCA
>JBBQLA010000412.1:0-3340 GCA_038327485.1 Acidimicrobiales bacterium | reverse complement strand
CTCGACCCGCTCGGTCGCGAACGGGATGGCCTTGAGACGCTCACGTGGGATCGGCAGCCCGGAGTGCTTGCAGATGCCGTAGGTGTCGTCCTTCATGCGCTGCAGCGCAGCATCGATCTCTTCCATGGCGGCGCGGGCCTGCGCCGAGAGTGTCAGATCGCGCTCGCGCTCGACCGCGAGGGTGTCGCCTTCGCCAGACTCCTCGTCGAACTGCACGTCGCCCGACTCACGGTTCTCCGTGAGCGAACGGGCCTCGGCCAGCAACGCCTCGGACTGGACTTCGTAGTTGTCGCGTTCGGACAGCAACAGCAGGCGCTGCGATTCGAGGAACTTCTTGTCGAAGTGCTGCGACGACTTGGCCGGAGCCCTCTCGACTGGAGCCACCGCTTTCGCCGGCGCCTTGGCCACCGCCTTGGCCGGCGCCTTCGCCACGGCCTTCGATGGCGCCTTGGAGGGAGCGGCTTCGACAGGTGCAGCCTTGGCCGACACCTTCGCAGGAGCGGCTTTGGACGCCGACGCTTTGGCCGGTGCCTTCTTGGCGGGCGCGGCCGAAACTGCGGCAGTCGCCTTCTTGGCAGGTGGGGACTTCTTCGGGGCCATGGGTACCTCGATGCGCCGGGCCGGAAACGTGGCGGCCGATACTAGCCGTTCAGCGACGGCGACCGAACCGACGGCCCGCACCGGGGTCGTCGCCCTCGAAGAACGCCGTCATGGCGTCGTCGGACTCGGGCTCGGCGACCGACACGGGGTTCACCGCGGCGTCGAGCTTGGAGAGGTACCGATCCTGCTGCCCGGTCGCCGAGGTGATCTCTTCGACCTCCTGGGCGGTGAGGGTCTGGGTCGGTTCCATGTCGAAGGCGCTCTGGCCCTCCGATTCGTCCAATTCGGACCAGCTCCCCGGACCCCAGGGCTCGCCAGCCTCGGCCGGTACCTCGTCGACGACAGCGACATCGTCGCCGGTGACTCGCTCCGACGACGGCGTGGCCACCGGATCGTTGCTGATGGAGACCGACGGGACAGCACCGGTCGAATAGAACGGCGACGCCACTGGCGCCGACAGATCGAACCCGAGCGGCGGCATGGGCGCGAGCGTGGTCGGGTCGTCGATGACCTGGCGCATCTGATCGATGAAGCCGGTGAGGTTGGCGCGGTATTCCGACAGCCGCTCCTCGAGCGCGCTGACCTGGCCCGACAACTCGGTGCGTTGCCCGTCGAGCACCCGAATCTCCTCGGTGAAGCGGGTCTTCTGCGTGCCGAACTCGGCCTCGGCGTCTTCGCGCGCCCGACGCACGAGTTCCTCACGTTGGGCATGCGAGTCACGAAGCATGCGCTCGGCCTCGGCGGTGGCATCACGAGTGGCGGCCTCGGCGCGCACGTGCGCGGCCTCGGTCATCTTGGCGGCCTCGGCTCGGGCCTCGGAGATGGCCGCCTCGGCGGTGCGCTGAGCCAACGTGAGGGTGCGGGTGGCGTGGGCGATCTCCTCCTCGTCGCTCATCGCCGCAGGAACGGGGGCCGCCACGGGGGCCGGTGGAACGACCGGGGCAGCGGCAGCTCGGTCACGCGCCTCGGCCGCGTCGCGTTCGGCCCGCTCGACTCGGCCATTGAGCTCATCGACCTCGGCGAGCAACTCCGACAACGAGGCACCAACGCGCTCGAGGAAGTCATCGACCTGGTCCGGGTCGTAGCCCCGGAACTTCTCGGAGAACTCGATCTGTTCGATCAGCTGTGGGGTCACATCCATGGCGGCAGCCTAGATGAGTGACACCCGGTGGATCGGCTCTGATCAGCCTTCGTAGTCGCCGGCCTTGATGCGCTTGCGATCCTCGTCGGAGACTTCGACGTCGGCCGGGCTGAGCAGGTAGACGTGACTGGCGACCTTCTCGACCCGACCCCCGAGCCCGTAGGCCACACCACTGGTGAAGTCGAGCAGACGACGAGCGAGGTCACGCTCGAGACCCTGCAGATTCACGATCACCGGACGGCCGCGTTTGAAGAGATCGCCGACCTGCTGCGCGTCGTTGAACTCGACCGGCACGACCACCTGCGGCGAAGCTGCGGGCTGGATCGGAAGCGGCCGCACCACCCCGCGGTTCAACGGGGGCTGACGCCCGTCGCGGGGGTCACCCGGCGGGAGAACTGTGAGGCCCTGGCGATCCTGCTCGTCCCACGCGGCGGCGGCAGGCACCGCGCGAGGGCGCATGGCCGTCTTGGCCGGCGCGGGTGTCCCGAGGTCGACCGCCTCGGGCTCGTCATCGTCGTAGTACGCGGCGGCAGAGCCGTCGTCGTAGTAGTCGTCGTAGTCCTCTTCGGGGCCGAGCCCCAACCACGACATACCTTTCCGCAACATCCCTGGCATCGGTCTCCTCCTCGGCACGATCCGAGCGTGCCCCAATTGTCGCACGTGGGGCGGCATGACCGGTGCCAGATCATCTGATGACGGTCAGAGAACGCTCAGATGGCATCCCGCGCGCCGAAAAGTGCCGAACCGACACGAACCATGGTCGCGCCGGCGGCCACCGCGTCGTCCAGGTCGTCGGTCATCCCCATGGAGCAGTGGGCCACCGCCAGATCATCTCGCAGCGCTCGCAAACGCTGGAAGCTGCCGATGATCTCCACCCGAGTCGCACCCGAGCCGGGAGGACTCGCCACCCCCATCACGCCGACCACATCGAGGCCCGCCTCGCGACACTGCTCGGCCAACACCGGCGCATGAGCGAAGGTCGCTCCCCCACGCCCGGCGATCCCGGCCAGGTCGACCTGCACCATGACCGACATCCCCGGTGCTCGTTTGGCGAGCTCCGAGACCAGGCTGGTTCGGTCGACCGTCTGCACCACCTGCGCGATCGGAGCCACGATGCGCACCTTGTTCGACTGCAGTTGGCCGATGAAGTGCACGCGAGCTCCGAGCTCGGCGAAGCCGGGCGTCAAGGACTTCTCCACCAGCTCCTGGGCGTAGTTCTCGCCCAGGTCGACGAGGCCGGCGGCCACCGCGGCGTGCAATACCTCGATGGGATGCCGCTTGGTCACCCCGACGATGGTGACGTCGACACCCCCGGCCCGTGCGATCCGAGCTCGCAGTTGATCGAGGCGGCCGGCGATGACGTCGGCGAGGTCGTCAGTCATCGTGATCGGCGAGCCAGATCACCGCAGCTTGGCGACCGGCCTCGTTGCGGGCACGCCACGAGTATCGGCTCGGCTCGCCATCGGAGCCCAGCCCCGTGGCGGTACACAACTGAACGTCGCGCACCGCACCGCGGCTGACCCCGGCTTCGACGAGCGCCGATTGCGCGGCGTTGCCGAGGTCGAACGCCGGAGCTCCCTGGTCGGTGGCGGCGATCAC